>CAMWQZ010000320.1 GCA_947176515.1 uncultured Bacteroidales bacterium
TAAGCGCAATGGTGGGCAAGATTCCTGCCCAGCAAATTTAATAATAGTTAAAACACTTTTGGAAATAAATTGAAAATTACTACTTTTGCAAAAATCATTTAAACAATTAATTATACCATGACCAAAAAATTTTTATTGCTTCTTGCACTGGTGGTATTTAGCTGCTCAGCAGCATTTGCCGACCGATTTGTCAATCTGACACCGGCTCCTGCCAACATCACCGTAGGCGATGGTGACTTCAAGATTCCTAATGGGATGAAAATTTCTACCAAGGGACTTACCACTGAGATGCAGGCTGAGGTGACTCAATTTGTCAAAGACTTCAACGCCGCCACAGCGCTTAATGTTAAGGTTGCTAAGAAAGGCCAGATGGAGATTAGCCGCGACTCAAAGGTTGCCGAGGAAGGCTATAACCTCGAAGTCACTCCGCGCGGCATTAAACTCGCCGCTGCAACTCCTGCCGGACTTTTTTACGGACTCCAGACCATCAAAAAAGTTCTTCCTGCCAATGTTATGGCTGGAAAACCGGGCGCTAAAGGCACTGAATATGTGCTACCCGAAATGGTAGTTATGGACGAGCCGGCCTATGGCTACCGAGGCTTTATGCTCGACGTCAGCCGTCACTTCTTTACCGCCGACGAAATCAAGCGTATGCTCGACGTTATGAGCTACTACAAGCTCAACCGTTTCCACTGGCACCTAACCGATGACCAGGGCTGGCGTCTTCCCATCGAGAACTACCCCAAACTCACCACAGTCGGTGCAACCGCTCCTGATATCCGCATCACAGACATGCACGCCAAGAAACAGTATATGGCAGGCAAGCCTTACGGCCCTTACAGCTACACCAAAGAAGAGCTCAAAGACATAGTTGATTACGCTGCCAAGCGCCACATTGAAGTGATTCCCGAAGTCGATATGCCCGGTCATTTCGTAGCAGCACTTGTGGCTTATCCCGAGTTCAGTTGCGCTCCTTGGGCCGACCGTCAGGTGTGGACTCGCGCCGGTGTGTCAAAAGACGTTCTTAATGTTGCCGACCCCAAGGCAGTTGAGTTTGCCGGAACCATCATCGACGAACTCGCCGAAATCTTCCCCTACCCCTACATCCACATTGGCGGTGACGAATGTCCCACCGACGCATGGGAGACCAGCGCTGACTGCAGAGCTCTTATGGAAAAAGAGGGCCTTGACAATCCCCGTCTGCTCCAGAGCCGCTTCATCAAGCAGATGGCTGACCGCGCCGCCACCCACGGCAAGAAACTCTATATGTGGAACGAAGTACTCACCTCTCAGGGCGCCGACAGCGTGATGCTCAAAGACATCGACGCTTCAATCTTCGCTTGGTGGCCGGCTGACGAATCAGTGAGAAAGGCGACAGCCAATAACCTTCCCGTAGTCTACACTCCCTTCGGTCCATATTATATCAACCGTCGCCAGGCTCCCGATTCAGCTCCCGGCGCTGGCAAAGGCGAGGACGACGTGAAGCGCACCTACGAAGTTGTGCCATTCGCCACTGCCGTTCCCGGTTCTGAAGCAAACCACATGGGTATCCAAGGTACATTCTGGACCGAGCACGTTAGCGATCCAGAGTATATGGAACATCTTGCCCTCCCACGTCTGATTGCCATCGCCGAAGCCGGATGGACACCGCAGTCAAAGAAAAACTTCGCTGACTTCCAAAAACGCATCACTGCCGATGCCGAACTCCTTGACCTCGGCGACTATAAATACACCAAGCTCTACATGCTCCCACCCGTCGGCACCTCAACCGGCCCCGACGTCCCCGGCATAGAATAGAATAATCCCCTGAGAACTCCGAGCTCTCCGATAACTCAGAGTACTCTGAGCACTCTGATTGCTCTAATAGCTCTGATTGCTCTAATTACACCAGCCGCCCCAATCGGGGCGGCTGCCTTTCTTAGACAGACTCGCGGCGCGAGTCGTAAGACAGTAGCATGTGGTGGAGCGAAGCGAGACCACATGCTACTATCCTACGACCCACCTCGTGGGTCTATGTTCCAAATGTTAAATCATTTCTTCGGGAATATCATATATTGAAACATCATGACCTAATTTCCGTAACATCAGCTCATACTCCTGACGGAAATCCATATTTTTATGATGTTCGACCTGCGTTTCAATATACCTTTTTACCAAAGGGACTGCCGAATAACTATAACTAATTCTCGCGCCTCCTCTTTGCCACGCAAATCTACATTTTGTTAAGCGATTAGAATTTACCCACAATGATGATTCCGTTTTTATTCTTCTAACGATTTCCGCATCAGCTACATTTCCTTTTGTGCTATAGAACACATGCACATGGTCTTCTATTCCACCAATCGCTATTGGCATCACGCCGTCAATACCTTTCAAAGTCTGGCCGATACAAGCAAACAGCTTTTCTCGCCATAGCGGATTAATCACACCATCGCGATATTTTACACCAAACACGGACATTATATAGATTTGCGAAAATGATTGCATAGTTGCAAATTTAACAAATACTTTTAATTACTCAAAGAATTTCCATTTATACTAAGTAGACTCGCAAAGCGAGTCGCAAGATAGTAGCATGTGGTGGAGCGAAGCGAGACCACATGAAAAAACGCAAAAGCAATCGAGACCCACGGCAGTGTGGTCGCGAGAAACAGCCAACAAAAAATTCTCGCGACAGCGCTCACGCGCGTCTCGCAATATATATCGCCCTATCCGTGTGGTCTCGCTTCGCTCCACCACACGCTACTATCACACGACCCACCTCGTGGGTCTTTATGTCAGCACATTAACATACCGGTTCTTTCTGTCAGTCTGTCGTTACGCCTAAATCCCCTCTCTGGCTCTATGGGACTCTGGTCAAAATAATAACTCTGGTCAAAATAATAATCGTTGTGTTGCTACACTACTATGAGAAAAAATCGGCTGGGGTTGCATTTTGGTGTATGGGGAAAAATTTGTA
>CAMWQZ010000321.1 GCA_947176515.1 uncultured Bacteroidales bacterium
TACGTCATGCGGTTAAGATATAGAACTGTCTGGAAATCTTATGTTGTCACTGACGCTAATGATTCATGCAAGTGGGCTACGAGCGAGCCATCAGATTCTTTTTCTAACTTGAGATATGAGTCAGTCGATGCCTGCGAAAGAGGATTATAGAGATAGTACGAGCCATCATCACCGACAATCATGCGAGCTTCAACACCTTCATAGACGGTCATTTTGACCTGACCCATTATTGGATAGTAAGCAGCTCCGCTGCTCGAGAAGTATTTAACATCACCAGCTGGTTGAGCGATGATAATGTCAGATTTTGTTTCGGTTGATACGTTAACGACGGGCTTGTCCACACTTAGTTTTAGTTGTTGGGAAGGGCTGATGGTTTGCGCAACGCATGGCATAGCTGAATGAGATGCCATCATTATGGCTGCTGCGCATAAGGCTTGAGTAAAGTGTTTCATATAATAATATTTGGTTTGCAATTTGCCACAAATTTAAACAAAGTGGAGCAAATATGCAATTATATGGGCGAATTTATGATAATTGTGTTGCATAACTATCCAATGTTACGCTTTAATATGATTGATTTTACCCTCACAACATATCTACAGATTGTGGCAATGTCAATAGCTAACGGATTGCTCAATGTAAACCTCCTTCTACTCCTTTAACTACGGCACATCATAGACATCTCAATACAAAAATCGAGGATTTTTTCTTAGTAATGATTTTTTATTGACGTTTAACTACTCACAAGCGGAGAATAATTAGTAAATTTGCACTCCAAAACGTCAATCCAATCTCAATTATGTCAGAAATTAAACCGATCCGCACTGCTTTAGTATCCGTCTATCATAAAGACGGCCTTGATGAAATCCTCCGTAAACTCCACGCCGACGGCGTAAAATTTCTTTCAACAGGTGGCACACGTGCTTTTATAGAATCACTTGGCATGCCTTGTGACGCTGTTGAAGACCTGACAAGCTACCCATCTATCCTCGGTGGCCGCGTCAAAACCCTCCACCCAAAAGTGTTCGGTGGCATTCTGACACGCCGCGACAACGAGACCGACCGTGAGCAAATCGCTCAATACGAAATACCAGAAATCGACCTTGTAATTGTCGACCTCTACCCATTCGAAGCTACAGTCGCTTCAGGCGCTCCACTTCAGGACATAATTGAAAAAATAGATATAGGCGGCATCTCGCTTATCCGTGCAGCTGCTAAGAACTACAAGGATGTTGTCATTGTAGCTTCAAAGAAGCAATACCCTATCCTCGCCGGTATGCTTGACGCCCACGGCGCTTCATCGACACCCGAAGAGCGACTGATACTCGCTCGCGAAGCATTCGGCGTATCTTCATACTATGACAGCGCTATCTTCAACTACTTCGACAAGACTGCATGCGCTCCTGCCGCTCCTACAGGCCTTCGTCTCGCCATCGACGGCTCTAAGCCTATGCGCTACGGCGAGAATCCTCATCAGGAAGGTTTCTTCTTCGGCGATTTCAATGCAATGTTTGACCAGCTCCACGGCAAAGAAATCTCTTACAACAACCTGCTCGACATTGATGCTGCCGTGTCTCTGATTGAAGAGTTTGACGAGACAACCGTTGCGGTGCTCAAACATAACAACGCATGCGGCCTCGCCTCTCGCGGCACAATGCTCGAAGCATGGCGCGACGCTCTCGCCGGCGACCCTGTTTCGGCGTTCGGCGGCGTTATCATCACAAACCGTGAAGTCGATGCTGCAACCGCTGAAGAAATAAACAAAATCTTCTTCGAAGTCATAATCGCTCCTGCTTATACTGAAGACGCCCTCGCGATTCTGATGCAAAAGAAAAACCGCATCATCCTCGTGCAGAAACAGGCACTCAAGTCTACCCACTCTGTGCGCACCATACTCAACGGCGCTCTGATGCAGCAGCGCGACACTAAAGTTGAAACGCTCGACGACCTCAAGCTTGTAGCCGGAGACTCACTCACCGACGAACAGATTGCCGACATGCTTTTTGCCAACAAAATCGTTAAGCACTCTAAGAGCAACGCAATCGTTCTCGCTCATAACCGCATGCTTCTCGGCAGCGGCGTAGGCCAGACCTCACGTGTCGACGCTCTCCGTCACGCTATCGACAAGGCTCACTCGTTTGACCTCGACCTCAAAGGCGCCGCTATGGCATCTGACGCATTCTTCCCCTTTGCTGACTGCGTGGAGATTGCTCACAAAGCAGGCGTAACCTCGGTAATCCAGCCCGGCGGCTCAATCCGCGACACAGACTCTGTCGATTACTGCAAGGCAAACGGCATGACTATGGTTATGACTGGCTTCCGCCACTTCAAGCACTAATCGCCGCGAGCCGTATATTTTTATTCATCTCTCATCCCCTAATTGACACAAATGAGACTATTCTCTCTTACTAAAGAAATAGCAATCGACCTTGGCACCGCCAACACGATTATTTATCACAACGACAAAATCGTCATCAACGAGCCGTCGATTGTCGCCCTTGACAACCGCACTGAGAAGCTGATTGCCGTAGGTACCGAAGCCCATCTGATGGAGGGCAAGGCTCCCGTCGGCATCCGCACGGTCCGTCCGCTACGCAAGGGCGTGATTGCCGACTTCAACGCTGCTGAGCTTATGATTCGCGGCCTTGTAAAAAAGGCGAGCTCTAAAAACGGATGGTTCTCGCCTTCGCTCCGCATGGTTGTCGGCATCCCCTCCGGCTCTACCGAAGTTGAAATTCGTGCGGTCCGCGACTCTTCAGAGCACGCCGACGGGCGCGACGTCTATATGATTTACGAACCGATGGCAGCTGCCCTCGGTATAGGCATCGACGTCGAGGCTCCTGAAGGCAACATGATTGTCGACATAGGCGGCGGTACCACCGAAATCGCCGTTATCTCACTCGGCGGCATCGTCAGCAACAAGAGCATCCAGATTGCCGGCGACGACCTCACCGA
>CAMWQZ010000322.1 GCA_947176515.1 uncultured Bacteroidales bacterium
TTATATGACGCCAGAGCATCAACTCGACATTATCAATAAGCTTATTGAGCAACTAAAAAAGAATGAGAAAGAGGATGCCGAGGCTGCCGCTCGAGAAGAGTATCTTGCCGCTCGAGAGGCAGAGGGTAGCGCGTTTGGCAATAACTCCAATGCGCCAAATTCGTTTAATATTAATGCTGATAACTCATGGTATTTCTATAATGCTGCCACCCGTAATGCTGGTCGCTCTGAATTCCAGCGCCGTTGGGGTTCAAGAAAGCTTGAGGATGACTGGCGCCGCCGCAATAAGGCTTCGTTTAATCTTGATTTTGGTGACGACGATAATGATTCCGAAGATGAGGACTCCGAAGAATCTGACTCAAATGATAAAGTCGACGAAGCTCGTGATGCTGAGGCATCGAAAGTCGATGATCCGCATTATCCGGAGTACTATCTTGCCCAGATTCCGAAAGACGATGCTGAGCGAGCCACAGCCAACGATATTATTCAGGAGGGATTGTTCAATATGGGAGTAATCCTCAAAGACAAACTTGAGGACTATTCGGCGGCAGAGCGCGAATTTGACCGCTTGCTCAAAGACTATCCCGACAATATCTATCGTCTCGACGTATACTATAATTTATATCTCATGTATATGCGTTCGGGCGACACGGCGCGCGCCGAGCATTTCAGACAGCTGATTTTGTCAGATTTCCCCGACTCGAATTATGGAGTTGCAATGCGCGACCCCAACTATATCGACAATTTGCGCAAGATGGATCAGCGTCAGCATGAGCTATACGAACAAGCTTACGATGATTATCTCAACAATCGTAATGATAAGGTTCATGCTGCTTACGCTCAGATGGCTGACCAATTCCCAATGAGTGAGATAATGCCCAAGTTTATGTTTATTGATGCTTTGGCTTATGTCACCGAGAAAGAGCCGGATAAATTTGCCGAGACAATCAAACAGTTGCTTGAGCGTTATCCCGATACAGACCTCACGCCGATTGTAGCTTCATGGATGAAGGGCATTCAGCAGGGGCGTAAGCTCCAGTCTCCCGAAAACGGCAACATCCGTGGCATGATTTGGGACCTCAAGCTTGGTGGCGACAGTATTGCCACCTCAGACGCTCCAATCGAGTTTGATCTCAATCCCGACACATCCCAGTTACTTGTCATGGTGTTTGATGCAGCTGAAGTACCGACCAACGAATTGCTTTTTGAAATAGCCCGTCATAATTTCCGTTCGTTCGTTGTCAAAGATTTCGACCTCGAGCAGATGAATTTCGGACGACTCGGCATGATTGTCATCCGTGGTTTCGATAACCTTGATGCCCTCAACCATTACCGTAAGGTGATGGCTGCATCTGAAGATTTCAAACTGCCTCCAGGTGTAAGGCCTGTTGCCATAAGCGCGGCTAACTTCGAAAAAATGATGAACGAGGGTCGCACATTCGATGACTATTTCCGATATCTCGAAGAGCAGAACTACATCGACGCCCAGGCTGACCTCCTTGCCCCCGAAGAAATTGAAACCCTCCAAGAAGCCGATGCAGCCAATGTAGGGACGCCCACTGGTGCGTCCGAAACCCCTATAGGACCTATTAGCCCTATAAGCACCATTACACCCATAACTACGCCAGTTGAACCTGACCTCGGAAGCGAAGGCGACGACCCTCTCCTCGACGATTAACATTAACACTATTAACGACGATGACATCACAATCACAATATCGCATACTTTGGGCTGACGATGAAATTGACCTTCTTAAGCCCCATCTGATGTTTCTCCGCAACAAGGGCTACGAACTTGTTACTGCCAACAACGGTAACGATGCGCTTGCCTTAACCGACAGCGAGCACTTTGACCTCGTAATCCTCGACGAGAACATGCCCGGCTATACTGGTCTCGAGACGCTGTCGCTCATAAAACAGCGTCAGCCTCATCTGCCGGTAATCATGATAACCAAGAGCGAGGAAGAAAACATCATGGACCAGGCTGTCGGCAGTAAGATTGCCGACTATCTGATTAAGCCTGTAAATCCCAGTCAGATTCTTCTTGCTATAAAAAAGATTCTTCATAGCGACCGACTCGTTGCCGACCAGACTACTCAGGACTACCGCCGCGATTTCGGAAATATCTCTGCGCAGATAAACTCGGCTCAGACCATTGATGACTGGTATGCCCTTTACGACAAACTCGTTTACCGCGAGCTCGAACTCGCCTCCACCGACACCAATATGGACGAGCTGCTTGAGATGCAGAAAGTCGAGGCAAATTCTGAATTCAATAAGTTTGTTCGTCGCAACTATGAATCGTGGGTGACCACTGATGGCGACGATGCTCCACTGATGAGCCCTAAGATTTTTTCGCGAAAGGTTTTCCCTCTGCTCGACAAAGGCGAAAAGGTGTTCTTTATCCTTATTGATAATTTCCGCCTTGACCAATGGCGGACAATCAAGCCGTTGCTGACCGACTTTTTCACCGTCGAAGAAGGTCTTTACACCTCAATTCTTCCTACAGCTACCCAATACGCACGCAACGCCATCTTCTCAGGTCTCATGCCGCTGGGCATAGCCAAGATGTTCCCTGAACTTTGGGTCGACGAAGACTCCGAGGAAGGCAAGAACTTGAACGAGTCGCCGCTCATCGCCACTCAGTTTGAGCGCTACCGTCGCCAATGCCGTTTCTCATATAATAAGATTAACGACACCGTCTCGGGTGAGCGTCTTATCCGTGACTTCGCCCAACTGGAGCGTAACGACCTCAATGTCGTTGTATTCAACTTCATCGACATGCTCTCCCACGCCCGTACAGAGTCAAAGATGATTCGCGAGCTCGCAGCCTCTAACGCTGCTTACCGTTCGCTGACCGAGTCATGGTTCCGTCACTCGTCGGCTTATGAATTTTTCAAGGTCATAGCCTCCAAGGGCTATAAGGTGATATTGACTACCGACCACGGCAC
>CAMWQZ010000323.1 GCA_947176515.1 uncultured Bacteroidales bacterium
CTGCGACCCTGACTGCGCGTGGAGCGACAAAGCTCAGCAGATTACACCCGAAGTGCTCAACTTCATCCTGCACACCCTCGTGCTACGCGACAAGTCTACATCAACCGAGAGCCTCGCCTTGCTGCGCCAGCAGATTGACCGTATCGACGACGAGTTGCTCGAACTCCTTGATAAGCGTATGAGAGTGGCATGTGAAATCGGTCAGTATAAGAAAGAGCACTCCATGCCAGTCATTCAGGCAGGTCGTTACAACGACCTCATGGAGCGACGCGTCAGCTCGGCAGTCGAAATGGGCATGTCGGCTGACTTTATGCGCGCCATCCTCGCAGCAATTCACGAGGAATCAGTGCGCAAGCAGATAGAAATTGTTAACGGTCATCCCCTCGGAAAATGAAAATATTGATTCTTGGAGCCGGAAAGATGGGCTCATTCTTTTGCGACTTGCTCTCGTTTGACCATGAGGTTGCTGTGTATGACCCCGACCCTCAGCGACTTCGCTTTACATTCAACTGTCAGCGTTTTTCGTCTCTCGACGAGGTCGATGCGTTTGCTCCTCAACTTGTTATTAACGCCTCTACGGTTAAGTACACTATCGACGCATTTGAATCCGTTTTGCCTCACTTGCCCGAGACAACAATTCTTAGCGACATCGCCTCGGTTAAGACCGGGCTGCCGGAGTTCTACGCCCAGTGCGGTCACCCTTTCGTGTCGACCCACCCTATGTTTGGTCCAACCTTTGCCTCGCTTAGCAACCTCTCCAACGAAAACGCAATCATTATCACAGAGGGTGACCATCTCGGCAAAGTATTCTTCCGCGACCTCTATAATCGCTTACACCTCCACATCGAGGAGTACACCTTTGCCGAACACGACTTGACTATAGCCTATTCATTGTCAATTCCATTTGCCTCGACTCTCGTGTTTGCTTCAACTATGAAGCATCAGGACGCACCTGGCACGACCTTCAAACGCCACATGGCAATCGCCAACGGACTTATGAGCGAAGACGACTACCTGCTCAGCGAGATATTGTTTAACCCTAACACATCTGACCAGCTCCAGCAAATTAGCGACAAGCTCGCCGAACTCAAAGACATTGTCGATGCGCGCGACAGCGACCGAATGAAAGCCTACCTCGACCGCGTCCGCCAGAACCTTAAATAAACGCGTCAATTGTATGGTCGTAGTTTACTACGACCCCACTCGATTATCTGCCCTCATTCCAATTGACCCATTGATTACTAACAACAAACAGCCCGAAGCATTGGCCCCGGGCTGTTGTTGTCTTTCTTACTTAGAGAGTTTGATTTTACTTGTTATCGCAGTTGCAACCGCAACCAAGCTGGCTCTTTACTGTCTGTTTGAATGCTTCAAACTGAGGAGCGAAGTCCTTGAAGATAGCAAGGTCAGGATTTTTCTTGATTACGTGGTGCATAAATCGCATCGCGAGCACAAATTCCTTGGCGTGTTTGTCTTTTGCAAACAAACCTTTCTGACGGGCGTTCTCAACCATATTTGCTAAGTCGTGGTTACCGCCAAAATTAAAATTGATTACTTCGGCCATTTTTCCGTCCTTGGCCTCGATGACGTTTACGTAATATGACTTCTTGTCCATAATAAATAATGTTTTGTTAGTTAGTCTGTGCGTGGAACCTTTCCGCGCTTTCGCAAGCAAGAACGAATTCGTAACCTCCAAAGTTGAACCAAATAACCATAAACAACGCCAATAAAGTTTAAATCACAATTTTTTCGAATAAACTAAAATATTTAGTTGCATAACTAAATATTTTAGTTTATATTTGCGGCGTAAAATTTTTAGGTTATGAAGAAATTAACTGAACGCGAAGAGGAATTAATGGAAATCTTTTGGAATAAGGGGCCGATGTTCGTGCGCGAAATCATCGAAGAGCTGCCCGAACCAAAACCTCATTTTAACACGGTGTCTACATTTGTACGCTTGCTCGAGAGCAAAGGATTCGTTAAGCACACCAAATTTGGCAGCAGCTACCGATACGAAGCCGCCGTGTCGCGCGATGAGTTCAGCCGCTCGACGCTTAAAGATGTTGTAGACCGTTATTTCGGTTCATCGCTGAAAGCATCGGTATCTGCGCTATTCCATGAAGAGAATCTCAGCGATGACGAGTTGCGCTCGCTCATCGAGACAGTCATAAACCAACGCAAAGAAAATAAAACCAAATAGTTATGTCCCTCCTCGCCTACTCTTTTTCATCAGGTATAATGCTGGCTGCTCTCGCAGCTGTATATATGCTATTAATGCGAAACTCCACTCATTTTGGTCTTAACCGCGCGTGCCTGATTGTGATACTGACCGTTTCGCTCATCGCGCCGTTCATAAGCCTGCCGTCTTTATTTGCCGACGCGCCTGAAGTCGTCGCCGGAAAACTCACAATGACAGCCGTCTCAGACGATGCTACTATGACACATTACAATACCAATATTATCAAAATCTTAGGAATCATCTACCTTATTGGAGTTGCCTTAATCGCAGCTCGCACGTTGGCCAACTTTGGGTTTATTATTTACTTGCGTCATAATAGCCGAAGGAAAACGTTTGGGCCTAATACGGTTATTGTCCACTCCCACAAAAACATTCCACCAATGACCTGGGGCGGTGAAATCTATATATCTGATGCACTATTGAGCGCAGACATCGCTGAACTCTCTTTGATTTTAGCTCACGAAGAAGCTCATCGCCGTAAATGGCACTGGGTCGACCTATTGCTATCCAACGTCGTACTTGCTATAAACTGGTATAATCCGGCGGCATGGATGTTACAACACGAACTAATCGCCGTCCACGAATACGAAGCCGACCGCATCGCTTCAGGTCAAAGCGGAAATCAGATTCAATATCAACTATTATTAATAAAAAAGACTGCCGGCTCCAGATTCCAAGCTATTGCCGACAGCCTAAATCACAGTTCACTTA
>CAMWQZ010000324.1 GCA_947176515.1 uncultured Bacteroidales bacterium
ATATAAATATCGGCCTTCGAAGTACTAAAATCAAAATCAACCCAATAAATTGGCCTTTGTTCTTCCTTTACTGCTGTATCTTCTTCAGGACAATATACCGAGCCGTTAGCCTCAGACTTTGTCTTGCCTGTCATACAGCAGCCGTTGATTTCAACAACAGATTCACCATATTCCACATCAAATTTATACATTATGCCTGGCGCATAAACATCTCCGTCAAACGCATCGAGTAATAAAAATCGCAGATTTGTGAATTTTGGAGCGTCAGAAACCCCGGTGATTGTTGGGACAACATTATCAACTTCAACAACTTTCCATCCAAATTTATTATAAGACCATGGCAACCCTGTAAATACCATTTTTGGAAACGCTTGACCTGACACACTCCCTGCTTTCGGAATCACAATTCCAGTTACTGCAAGGTCAACAGTATTCGAACTATAATTATATTGCGCTGCAAACGACAATCGAGATATAGCCTGCGCATGGGTATTGACATCTTTAGCCACTGTCAAGCAATGACCTAAAGTTTGATTATCAACTAAATCAGATGATTCTCCATTACATGAAACAAGTCCAAGAACACATATCATCCATGCCGACAAAGCTAACAAAATTTGCTTTTTCATTTTCTAAAAAAAATAAATGATTGATTTATGCCACAAAATTAAGCATAAAATAAGCCACATGCAAGCATAAACCATTTGCTTGACGCCACACATCTAATATTTAATAAATTTTATGCTATTCCGATACAGCAAAATTAGCCCGAACCGTTACCCCTGCTTGCCAAGGCCGGCCTCGCTGTACAAATTCATTCCCGATTGACACGAAATAGAATGTCGAATACTTGGTCGACGTAAGATTCTCACCCCAAACCCTAACACTCCAATCACCCTTCTCAATAGCCGCCGACGCTCCAAGTAACGCATAGAACGGTTGTCTCACCGTATTAGCCTCATTCCAATATATGTCTCCTGCACCTCTTACATTAACATTCATAGATGGCTTCCAACCGCTCACATCAAAAGGTGCAGTCCAGTTCACACCTGCAAATAGTGTTTGAGAAGGAGCATAGGGCATGCGTTTCCCTTTATAATCTCCACTCGTATCAGAAAAACGCTGAAATGTAGCATGTGTATATCCATAACTTGCTCGCAGCGTGAATTGATCATTTGGCTGCCATGAGCCCGACAATTCAAAGCCCTTGCTGTGCGTTCTGCCGGCATTGGTCATTATGCGTCCCGTTGTCATTCCCGGAGGGAACATCGTAAGCTGTTGATTGCGGCAATCGATAAAAAACACTGCGATGTCCGCACTCAGTCGCCCGTTTAACCAGTTCGATTTTATTCCTAATTCATAATTCCAGCTTTTCTCTGGCTTATAGCTTACAATCTCGTTGAGGTCATAGGTCATTGCTACTCCCATATACTGCATTATTCTCTGCTGAAGCACATCACTGAACATCTGAGTATTATATCCTCCAGATTTATATGCTTTGCTTACCGTTGCATACACTTTCGCATCCTCAAAATTATATGCCACTGCAATTTTTGGCAATAGCTCCATAAAATTATCATCCAATTTTCCGCTATCATTGATTTTCAGAGGCGTGTGGCGAAATGGCTCCAGTTGCCCGTCTTCACCCTTCCGATAAGTTTCATAACCCGTATCACAATGACTGTGATGACGCAATCCCACCCATTCACAATCCCATCTCAGGCCTAATTGGAATGTCCAGCCACTCATCTTATACGTACTTTCATGATACAGAGCCAATCCTCGAGAACTCTGCTTAAAATCGCTGCCAAGCAAAAAACTACGCTCATCCCACTTGATAGGGTATGCAGGATTCATTTCATTGCGATGATTCTCAATCAGACGAGTAATGCCAGTATCATAAAATGTCACTGGCGCATCCATGTTGCTCGATTTCGAAAAAGCAAAAACGCCACCCAACCAGTCATATGCACCTCTACTACCTTTTGTAAAAAGGTCCTCCGTGAACGACCACTCTCGACGTTTCTGTGTCAGCGTAAAGTAATCATCTGGCAAAAAGTCCTGGTCAAGCGTCATATTGTCGTCTATATATTGAGCCGTAGTTATAGACGTAACCACAACCCTTTTACCTGCCCAAGCTACAGTCAGTCCGTCAGCAAATGTGCTGCGATGATAGAAACATGTGTCATTATACGCTATCTTTCCAGTCGACAACGATTCGTATGGATAACCGCCTTGACGAGTAATCGACCCCGAGGCCGCATTAGTAACTGACACCCACGTTCTCGGACGCCAGCACAACTTCCATCGCAACGAACCACTCTTGTCAGCATCTGCACGCGCACCATTATATTCATTTCTATAGAAACCGTCAGTCATATTATATAACGCACTAACCGATGTGCCCCACTGCGGCGAGAACTTATGATACCAACCTAACGAAGCTGTTATTTCATTACTTCTGCCATACCCGGCCATGGCTCTCCATCCTGTAAAATTCCATGGCGACAAAGTGCGGATATTGACCTGTCCTCCCATGGTATTTCGTCCGTTGAGCAACGATTGAGCGCCTCTTAGCACCTCGATACTCTCAATATCAGCCACATCAAAATCATAAGCATCTTTATTCATCACCGGCACATTATCCACGCTCAGACCTATTATCGGCTGGTCCATACGCGCGCCCAAACCTCGCACATATACTGACGAAGTCATCCTCGACCCATAATCCGGCATAAAAAAATTAGGCGCAAGCTCGCTGACGCCCTTAAGACTGACCACACCATATCGGCGCGCCATGCCTGCGCTAATTCTCGTTATCGCAGAAAGCTCCGCCACTGGCATCTGCTTAACCCCGACAACTTCCAAGCCTTTCAGTTCTCTATGACTCGAGTACACGCTATCGGCTTGACTCGCGTAGGCCTGTGCGCAAA
>CAMWQZ010000325.1 GCA_947176515.1 uncultured Bacteroidales bacterium
GACCGTAAGGAAATCACGCTCGATGACACTGTCCATCTTCAGAAGTGTAAGCACGGCTTTGTCTTTTTCGTGAGTAAGCAGCTCGCCGCGTTTGGCAAGACGCATGGTGTAGATGCTATACGGTTCGAAAAATTTAATCGTACCATAAGAGATAGTCGAAACAATTAGGAGCGGAAGGAAAAGGTCGTAACCACCTGTCAACTCGGCAGTCAAGAAGATAGCCATGAGTGGGGCATGCATTACGCCGCTCATTACACCAGCCATGCCGATAAGGGCAAAGTTCTTGGTTGATAGAGCTGTGTCGAAACCAATCAGGTTAACGACATAAGCATAAAGGAAACCAGCCATGCAACCGACGTAAAGCGAGGGAGCGAATGTACCGCCGACGCCACCGGCGCCATTTGTAGCCGATGTAGCAAACGCCTTGGTGAGAATAATCAGGGCGATAAACATAATGATGAACCACACTTGATTACGGTCGCCATAGAAAAGAGAACCGTTGACAATCGACGACGGATCGCCATTGAGCAAGCCGATAATCGAGCCGTAACCTTCGCCATAAAGAGGGGGGAAAATAAAGACCAGAGCCGAAAGGATTATACAACCTACGAGGGTCTTATTCCATGGATTTTTGAACTTGTGGAAGAAGTTTTCCATCATGTTCATGACCTTTGTAAAATAAAGCGAAACAAATCCGCAAAAGAAACCCAGAACCACGGCATAAGGCACTTTTGCCATATAAAATTCTTCGCTCTGGATAAAGAAAAACTCAAAATCGTAGCCAGTATAAATATAGGCGAGAGTCGCACTGGTGATTGAGGCAATCAGCAATGGCATGACTGAGACGGCTGTAAGATCGAGCATCAACACTTCGAGGGTGAAAAGCATGCCGGCGATAGGGGCTTTGAAAATGCCGGCAATACCTGCTGCCGCACCGCAGCCGACGAGTATCATCAGTGTGCGCGGCGACATGCGGAATAGCTGCCCAATGTTAGAACCAATAGCGGCACCAGTGAACACGATTGGGCCTTCGGCACCCACCGAACCACCGAAACCAATGGTTACAGAACTGGCCACAATCGAAGTCCATATATTATGCTTCTTTAGTCGGCTTTTGTTCTGAGAAATGGCATAGAGCACACGCGTAACACCATGGCTTATGTTGTCTTTGACAAGATAACGGACATAAAGGGCAGCCAAAACCACACCGATGGCCGGCAAAATGATATAGACATAGTTACCGGCACTGATATTGACACGCGAAGTGAGAGCCGATGAAATGAAATGAATAGCAGTTTTCAGCAAAATGGCAGCTACTCCTCCGCATATGCCTACGAGGAAAGCTACAAACAGCAGAAAATCGCGCTCCTTGACGTGTTTCTCACGCCAAAGATGAAAACGCAAAAATATGTCGTAGACACCTTTTTTCTTAGGCGCCTCGTCGTCGTGATGAGTGTCGGAGTCATGCTCCTCTATGTTGACAGTAGGCGAATCATCCATAATATTATATGCCTTTGCCGGTTATAACCGTGTTGACGGTGTGAAACAATATCCTCATATCGAGTGAAAACGATATGTTCTCTATATATAATATGTCAAAATTTAGGCGCTCGGTCATCTCATGTAAATCTGACGCATAGCCGTATTTAACCATTCCAAGAGAAGTGATGCCAGGGCGCACGTTATGAAGCGTACAGACAGCTGGCTCGACAGCAAGGAGCTGCTCGAGAAAATATTCGCGTTCGGGCCGAGGACCGACAAGCGACATGTCGCCACACAAAACATTCCAGAACTGAGGCAGCTCGTCGAGTCGGTATTTGCGTAGAAAGTGTCCGACACGAGTGATGCGGCTGTCACCGCTGCTACTTAGAGCAGGACCATCGGGCTCTGCGTCGACCACCATCGACCGGAATTTGATGATATCAAATTTGCGACGGTGTAATCCAATACGTTGTTGGCGATAAAAGACCGGGCCCGGTGAGTCGAGTTTAATCAGCGCTGCTAATACGAGCCCTATCGGCATTAATAGGACAAGCGCAAGCGCAGAAATCATCATATCGCTTATGCGCTTGAGGTTTGAGGCCGCCGGAGACAAGCCGGGGGTAGAGATATCAACAAGAGGTTCGCCAACGATATTAATCAGTTTTGGGCGAGAAGTCACTATGTTATAGAAATCTATTGGCAAAAGTATCGTTATGCCATAAGAGTTCATACGATTAATCGTGGCGACTGATCGCTCCTGATGGTCACGCGACGCAAGCACTACAAACGCCTTTACGTTTTTTGCAGCGATAATATCAGCAATGCTTTCATTACCAATCAGCGGATACCTCAAACCATCTACACTACTGTCGCTACTGTTATCATCGACAATACCGACAACGCGATAACCCATGCGCCGGTTGTTTTTTTCGAGTCGCGCGGCATAGACATCAGCATCAATCGGAGAGCCGACAACGATGACGTTGAACGTGTCAATCCCATCAACTACCCGACGCAACAATAGCCACCTGACCCAAAAGCGCATCAGCGCAACGGTCACAAAAAAAGAAACGAACAATGTCAGCAATAAGCTGTAGTGAAGCGTTCGCTCACTGAAATTGTCGTTAACCATAATCGCAAAGTAAATTATAAGCGAACCTATGGCAGAGCCTAAGGCGGAATTTGTGACGGCCTCGTAACGCGACTTAAATAGTGGGTCGTTATAGAATCCGAGCAATGAAAAGACTGCGAGCATAACAGCCGGAAACGCCAGATAGCTAAGCTCAACGTAGGGATCGGCTGACCAATCGAAAAAATTGAGCGCCACGTCGGCGTGGATGCGCCAGTGACGTGCGAGGTTAAATAACAAAGTGGCGGCTTCGCAAGCAAGCAAGTCGCCTGCGGCATAAATCAGCCGTTGCTTTGTCGATAACTTCATGTGTTATTT
>CAMWQZ010000326.1 GCA_947176515.1 uncultured Bacteroidales bacterium
GGTCACTATATCCGATAGTCAAATCATTCAGTAAATTATAGAAACACACGATTACAATTGCGAAAAACAATTGAAAAGATATAATTTACCACTAATATAACGGGGAGTATGGGATGAAGCGCATTGTTATTTCAAGAAATTGATGTATATTTGTGCGGAAAAGTTACTTATTGATATTCTACACTTCTAACCACTCATTATTAAGTCGATTAATTAATGAGTCTGCCAATGCGAATTATTCAATTTTTAAAATCATAAAATGTTAACTATGAAGAAAAATCTTACCCGATTTTTTTCGCTGATGTTAGCGGCATTCACTGCGTTGAGTGTCACGGCGTCGCCGCTTCAACGAAGAGCCGAACAAGCGAAATACAATCTGCCAGGTTTCTCAACCCCTGTCACCAAATCTCCTGCCGCAGCTCAGGGTGAAAAGAGTTTGCTAAAGCGCCCACAAGTGGACGCCTCGTCTAAAGGCTTGTTCAAGTCTTCATTTAAGATTACCGACCTTAATGTTACGACTCCTAACAAATTAGGAGCAAGAGCCGAAGTCTCTGACCTGCCGAAGCTTATCGGTTCTGTGCTGTGGTCTGAAAACTTCTCTGCCAATGGTCTCTACACCATCCCTACAAATTCTTCTCAAGATTTCACAAGACTGTTCAAATATCCCAATGCCGAATATGGTGGCGTACTCGTAGATGACACATATTTTACTTGTGAGAATTTCGAATTCCCCGGTTATGGCAGCAATATTATCTATACCGGCTACGACATTAATACCGGCAAAGAAACCTTTGAAGTCAGCGGTGCATATTACACCTATTCAATGACTTATGATGAAACCACGTCAACGGTGTATGCAATCGCCAATATTGAGGGAATCTTCGCACTGACTAAAATCTCATTTGACACTGAAAAGGAAAGAGTATTATTCGAACCAATTGCAGGCATACAGGTCGATTCGTTCGGACTGTGGAACGCTCTTGCCTGCGACAGCAAGGGTCAGCTTTGGGCAGTCTACAGTGACGCCGACGAGAATTCTCCGTCGCAGCTTTTATGCACTGGTTCAACTCTATATAAAATAGACAAGAATACTGCTGTTGCCACTAAAATCGGAGAGACAGGATACGACTCTCTTTACGCTTCTGATGCAATTTTTGATTTGCGCACAGACCGCTTGCTCTGGACCGTCATGAATACTGATGATGAAGGTTTCCTCACGGAAATTGACACCACCACAGGCGAAGCCACCATTGTTTATGCCTTCCCTGGCAACGAACAAGTGACCGGTCTCGCTATTCCTAAACCCGAAGCAGATGACGAAGCTCCTGCCGCTGTAACTGATGTCACAGCCAATTTTGCCAATGGTTCGCTTAGCGGCACAATTGACTTCAAAGCGCCATCAACTCTTTTTAACGGTTCGGAAGGCTCAGGCGATATCACCTACACTATTTTAGCAAATGGCTCACAGGTTGCAACCGGCACAACAACTTTTGGAGCCGACGTTGCAGCCCCTGTAACTGTTAATGACGCAGGATTCTATACATTCACAGTCTCAGTAAGCAACGACAAAGGCGAAAGTCCCAAAGTAGAAATCAAGACTTATGTTGGCGCCGACACTCCAGTGTCTACATCCGTTACCGCAAACTTTAGCGACGGTGTCATGACAGTTAATTGGCTACCAGTCACAACTTCAATCAACGGCGGCTACATTGATGTCGATAACGTCACCTACACTGTCACCCGTTATCCCGACAAGGAGGTCGTTGCAAACAAGATTTCTGCTACAACTTTCACTGAAACCCTTCCTGAGCCATCTAAGCTAACGACTTATTATTATGGAGTCGTTGTCAATGCCGGTGAACTCTCATCCGCTCAAGCTGTATCAAACTCTATAACGTTAGGCACAGTGACACCTCCTTTCACTGCAACATTTGAAGACTCGCTCGACGGTTTCAATGTCATAGACGCCAATGGTGATGGCAATTTATGGACAGCTATTGACGGTCATGCCCGTATGGTGTTTAATTCAGCGGTTGACATGGATGACTGGCTCGTTTCTCCGGGCTTGAAACTCACTGCAGAAACGCTCTATGATATCTCAGCCCAGTTTGCATGTGGCAATCCGTCGTTCCCCGAACGCATAGAGGTTAAAGCCGGAAAGTCACCCAAACCTGAAGACATGACAATCGTTCTCCTCGAACCGACTGTAATCACTCAGAAAACTGATGCGCCAATGGATTGGAACAAATCATTCGTCCCCGAAACCGATGGCACATATTATATCGCGTTCCACGGCATCTCTGACAAGAACAAATTCACCCTCTATGTTGATAATTTCGCTGTCAGCGAACCTAAAGGCGTCAACACTCCAGAGGCAGTTTCTGGTCTCACTGCCACCCCGGGCGCTAATGGTGCACTTACTGCAACAATCTCATTCACCACTCCGTCGACCACTCTGAGCGGTGGTGAACTCAGCTCGCTCACCAAGGTTGAACTGCTCCGCAACGACAAATTAATCAACACCTGGACTGATCCTGCCGTAAACGCCACCTTAACTTATACTGACAATCTTAACGCATCTGGCACCTATACCTATACCGTAATAGCATATAGCGCTGCCGGTAATGGTCCTGAATCTGTTGTGTCAGCTTATGTTGGCGTTGACTATCCCTCAGTCGTTTCTGGCGTAAATGCTTTTGAGACCGACTCACCCGGTGTCGTTACCGTGACTTGGAATGCTGTAACGACCACTGAAAATGGCGACCCACTTGACCCATCATTAGTGAAATATCAGGTTTACAAAATCTTAAATGGCACACCTGCCGCCGTGTCTACATTGATTGACGACACATCTTTTACTTATCAAACTGTAGAAGATGGGGACCAGGAATTTCTTACATTTGGCGTAGTTGACAAAACTGACAGTTG
>CAMWQZ010000327.1 GCA_947176515.1 uncultured Bacteroidales bacterium
TGTTACGCCAGTCTGACCGATTTGACGGTCGTGCTCAATGAATCCGGCATCAACAGCTGCACGAGATGCACCAACTTCACCACCGAGAGTGTTTGCAAGATCAAAAAGAAGTTGGAAGTTTTCTTTGCTGCCAACGCCATACCCGCCCGCAACAACAATAGGTGCACCTTTGATATTGACTTTTGACTTTTCAATATGGCGGTCAATGATTTCAACGACGAAATCTTCATCAGAAACGTATTTAGATGGGTCGAGATTGATAACTTCGCCTTTGTAGTTCTCGTCGCGAATCTCTTTTTTCATAACGCCTTCGCGGACAGTCGCCATTTGTGGACGACAATCTGGGTTAACAATGGTGGCAACGATGTTACCGCCGAATGCCGGTCGAATCTGATAAAGAAGATCAGTGTATTCCTTGCCTGTTTTGGGGTCTTTATGATCACCGATTTCCAGAGAAGTACAGTCAGCAGTAAGACCGCTGTGGAGACAGCTGGAAACGCGAGGGCCAAGGTCACGACCAATACAAGTTGCACCCATAAGGCAAATCTGAGGCTTGATTTCCTTGAAAAGGTTAATCAGGACAGATGCGTGGGGATTTGAAGTATAAGGGAAAAGACGTTTGTCTTCTACTTTATATACGGTGTCAACTCCGTAAGGGAAAAGTTGTTTTTCAATACCTTCGAGCTTGTCGCCGATAACAACAGCTTCAAGCTTAACTCCGAGACGGTCGGCGAGGACGCGGCCTTTGGTGAGAAGTTCGAGGCTTACGTCAGCCACTTTGCCTTCGTCGTATTCGCAGTATACTATAAGATTATTCTGTTCTGCCATAATGCTAAAAAGTTGGAGGGGCTATTAGCCGATTGTATGATTAGTAATGAGTTCTTTGATGAGGTCTTCAATCTGCTGGTCGTCATTGTCGAGGCGACGGCTTTCTTTGGCAGTGAAAACAACATTTTCAATCGCTTTAACCTTAGTGGGAGAGCCTGCGAGACCAATCTGTTCGGGATCAGCATCGACATAAGCTGCGCTCCATTCCTCAATATTCAGATAAGGACGAGCGTCAACAAAAGCTTGGTCTTCGGCGCTAAGTTTTGCCTTTTCGCTTGGCGAAACAGCGTATTTGTATTTCATGAGACGACGCGCATTGCGTGGACGACATTCTGCGGCCGATCCATTAACGGTCACAACGCAAGGCAGAGGGGCAACAACAGTTTCCACGCCATGCTCGAGACGTCGACGAACGGTAACTTTTCCGTCTTTGATGCCGAGGATTTCTTCAGCGTAGGTCACCTGGGGAATACCTAATTTTTCGGCAATCTGAGGGCCAACCTGTGCGGTGTCGCCGTCAATAGCCTGACGTCCACCAAGAATAATGTCGTAGTTGCCAAACTTTTTCACGGCTTGCGCGAGTGAATAAGAAGTAGCCAGAGTGTCAGCACCGCCAAGAGCGCGGTCAGTGAGGACAATACCGGCATCAGCACCGCGGAAGATAGCTTCGCGGATGATTTCAGAAGCGCGCGGAAGACCCATAGTCAGCAAGGTAACTTTAGAGCCAGGATTCTCATCCTTGATGCGTAGTGCCTGCTCAAGGGCATTAAGATCTTCAGGGTTAAAGATAGCAGGGAGAGCAGCGCGATTGATAGTGCCGTCTTCCTTCATCGCATCTTTGCCAACATTGCGGGTGTCTGGCACCTGCTTTGCGAGCACAATGATGTTTAAACTCATAATAAAGATATTAAATGAATTAGTAATTTATTTCTAAAATATAGTTACGTCATGCAAAATTACGCAAACTGCTTGATTTCACAAAATTTAAACACGTTTTTCTCACATTAATGTAATGTTAAACTTTGTCATGACAGCATATTATTCGTAACTGCTACCATCAAAACAGTGTGTGCAAATGTCGCATTTTGGCAATCCAATGGCTTCCACAAGTGTTTCAAGAGTGCAGAAACGCAGTGAGTCGAGACCTAAATCTTTGCGAATTTCTTCGACCATACGTTTGTATGCCTCAGTGCCAGATTGGGTGTACTCTTCAAGCGGAGCTTTGAAGCCTTGTTCTTCGAGTCTTGCTATGACGCGTCTTGCGATAAGTTCCATCTCGCTTTTTGAAGCAGTAAAGTTAAGAAACTTACATGGATAGACGAGTGGGGGGCAAGAAATACGGATGTGCACCTTTTTTGCGCCTGCGTCACGTATGTCTTGAACGTTGTCACGCAATTGTGTGCCTCGCACGATTGAGTCATCGCAGAATGCTACACGTTTGTCTTTTAGCAAACTCTTATTGGCAATGAGTTTCATTTTCGCAACCAGCTCGCGACGTTTCTGAGTGCCAGGAGTAAAGCTTCTTGGCCAAGTTGGAGTGTATTTGACCATGCCGCGCAGATAGGGCTTGCCAATTGCAGCCGCATAACCTAAAGCCATGCCTGTGCCTGAATCAGGTACAGGGCTAACAAAGTCAATTTCTTCTGATTCACCTTTCTCGGCGGTGTCTAAGCCAATGCGATATCTAATTTCATCAACGTTGCGACCTTCATATGAGCATGGGGGATAGCCGTAGTAAACCCACATGAATGAGCAAATTTGCATCTTCTTACCCGGTGCTTTTAGCTGTTTTATCTCGTCAGCCGTTATAAGCATGATTTCTGCAGGTCCGACATTATAGCAGTCGTGGTAACCAAGATTAGGGAATGAGCAGTCTTCGGTCGAAACAGCGTGAGCGCCTTCTTGCTTACCAATAATGATTGGTGTACGACCATATTTGTCACGTGCGGCAATGATACCGTCTTTTGTTAAGAGAAGCATTGAACACGAGCCTTTGACTTTTCGATAGACATTTTCAATGCCTTCGACATATGTATTACCTTCGCTTATTAGTGCGCCGATAAGATAAGTCGGATTTAAAATCTCATAACTATGTTCGCA
>CAMWQZ010000328.1 GCA_947176515.1 uncultured Bacteroidales bacterium
ACCATTAACGAGCAAACTGATATTTACTATACGTCTACAACAGCAGATATGATTGAGGAAGGTATAGCCGATCTTCAATGCCGTAGCGATAAATATCTCGCAACTATAATATGGGAAGAATATCTCGAAACTCTTGATAAAAATCTTATATTATCCTAATTTAAAATCATTCTAAATAAAACAGGCAAATAATTTTTATTATCGGGCTTTTTTTTGCAATTTTGCACTCGCAAAATTGAAGTGAATTGCCCATGCGATTGTCTGACTTAAAAACCGGCGATACCGGCGTCATAATTAAAATACTTGGCCACGGTGCTTTCCGTAAGCGCGTCATGGAGATGGGTTTTGTAAAAGGCAGACCCGTCGAGGTCATCCTTCATGCTCCTCTCAAAGATCCTATTAAATATTCTATCATGGGGTATGATGTTTCGCTCAGAGCATCTGAAGCCCACATGATTGAAGTCGTAAAGATAGAAAACGTCAGCGAAATTACGCCAATACATGGCTCCGGCATAGTGACAGACTGCCCAGTAAGCCATGAAAGTATCGTCGACCGCGAACGACACACCATCAACGTTGCGCTAATCGGTAATCCTAATTGCGGCAAAACTTCACTTTTCAATATTGCCTCAGGCATGTCAGAGCGTGTCGGCAATTACAGCGGCGTGACTGTAGACGCTAAGTCTGGCACATTCGAACACAATGGCTATCGGTTTAACATCGTCGATCTGCCAGGCACATACTCTCTCGCAAGCTACTCACCTGAAGAACTTTACGTGCGACGTTACCTGCGCGATTTTACGCCTGACGTTATTATTAACGTTGTCGACGCATCAAACCTTGAACGCAACCTCTATCTTACAACCGAACTTATCGACATGGACCGCAGCATGGTCATCGCTCTCAATATGTACGACGAGCTACGCTCACGCGGCACGAAACTCAACTATAAGATGCTCGGCGATATGATTGGTGTGCCTATGGTACCGATTGTCGCCCGTAACGGTGAGGGCATTGACAAGCTTTTTGATACCGTCATACAGGTCTACGAAGGTCAATCGAAGTCAGTGCGCCATATCCATGTCAGCCTCGGTCACGACGTTGAGGCAGCAGTCCGTCAGCTCATTGACGTCATCAAAGCTGACGGTCAGATAGGCCGACACTTCTCACCTCGATATATAGCTATCAAACTTCTTGAAGGCGATCGCGAGGCAGAAGACATAATAGCCCATTCTCATGAACGCGAAAAAATAACGTTGTTGCGTGACGAGTTGCGCGCCAATCTCGAGTCAATAACCGACGAGGATATATCGTCGACCGTTGCGGCAGAAAAATATGGTTTTATCGCCGGTGCATTGGCAGAAACCGTAGAGTCAGGACCAGTAAGCACAGAGACCCGAAGCAATATCATCGACGCCTTTGTCACTAATAAACTCTTCGGCTTTCCGCTATTCTTCCTGATAATGTTTCTCATCTTCTGGGCAACCTTTGCTATCGGTCAATATCCAATGGACTGGATTGACAATGGTGTAGCATGGCTGAGTTCTGCAGTTCAAAAGCTCATGCCTGATGGCATACTCAAAGACCTCATTGCCGACGGCATTATCGGAGGCGTAGGCGGCGTTATAGTTTTCCTGCCTAACATCCTGATATTATACTTCTGCATATCATTTATGGAAGACTCAGGCTATATGGCGCGAGCGGCGTTCATTATGGACAAGGTTATGCATCGCATCGGTTTGCACGGCAAATCATTCATACCGCTCATTATGGGTTTTGGCTGTAACGTGCCTGCCATCATATCAACGCGAGCCATCGAGAGTCGTTCGAGCCGTCTGATTACAATCCTCATAAACCCATTTATGTCATGCTCGGCGAGACTGCCGATTTATGTGCTGCTAATCGGCACATTCTTCCCCTCTCACGCCCCATTGGTCTTTATGGGACTGTATATAATAGGTATAATTGTAGCAGTAATAACCGCTAAGCTCCTGCGTCGCTTCCTATTCAAGACCGACGAGACCCCATTCGTAATGGAGTTGCCCCCCTACCGACTGCCGACTATGAAGGCTTCACTGCGTCACACCTGGGCCAAGGGCGTTCAATACCTAAAGAAGATGGGAGGCACAATACTTGTCGCCAGCATAATTGTCTGGGCGCTAAACTACTTTCCGCGTCACGATAGCGACAATATATCGGAAACCATCGAGCAGCAGACTGCAAAATCAAGCGCTATCGACCCTGACAATGATTCCTATCTCGAAATGATGGGCAAAGCCATTACTCCTATCATGGAACCGCTTGGTTTCCATTGGCGAGCGACAGTCGCAGCCCTTGCCGGAGTACCGGCTAAAGAGATTGTTGTATCTACTCTTGGTGTACTATATACTAACAATGAGGCTACATCTGATGCCCGTCTTAGCCAGCGCCTGACATCCCCCGACCCCGTTACTGGTAAACCTGATTTCACGGCAGCTGCCGCAATCAGTTTCCTAATCTTCATTTTACTATATTGTCCGTGCATCGCTACAATCACCGCCATAGCCCGTGAAACAGGCACGTGGAAATGGGGAGCCTTCAGCATGGTTTACAACACATTTGTCGCTTGGATCGTTGCATTTGTTGCTTATAATGTCGCTCTGCTATTTTGATTTGTGTGATTAGCAAAAAAGTCGTATCTTTGCTTGATAATCACCACGTCTGCTATGACATCAATACAAGAAAAGCAAGAAACACTCGACAAGCGCTACCTTCGCATGGCTTCGATATGGGCTGAAAACTCATATTGCGAACGCCGCAAAGTTGGTGCAATCATCGTCAAAGACCAGATGATAATCTCTGACGGATATAACGGCACACCGGCCGGATTCGAAAACGTATGTGAAGATGAGTCTGGCTCGACAAAGCCCTATGTGCTTC
>CAMWQZ010000329.1 GCA_947176515.1 uncultured Bacteroidales bacterium
TCACGAGAGTCAAGATTAGTCAGTTCGGCAGTTGTAGAGTTTTCAATCATATCGAGGATTTCAGCAAGCTGAGAGCCGGTGAAAATCGAAATTATTGCAGGGGGCGCTTCGTTGGCACCAAGACGATGGGCGTTGTTAGCCGACATAATCGAAGCCTTAAGCAAGGCGTTATGCTTGTGTACGGCTGCCATAACGTTGACAACAAAGGTCACGAAGCGAAGATTGTCTTTGTCAGTCTTGCCAGGGGCAAAGAGGAGTGTGCCGGTGTCTGTGCCGAGGCTCCAGTTGTTGTGCTTGCCCGAACCGTTGATGCCTGCAAAAGGTTTTTCGTGGAGAAGGACACGGAAATGGTGGCGACGGGCAACCTCAGCCATAACAGTCATCAGCAACTGGTTATGGTCATTGGCGAGGTTACACTCCTCATAAATCGGTGCTAACTCAAACTGATTGGGGGCAACCTCGTTATGACGTGTCTTGGCAGGGATTCCGAGACGGTGAGCCTCGAGCTCGAGATCAAGCATGAACGCCTCGACGCGCGAGGGTATCGCTCCGAAATAGTGGTCTTCGAGCTGCTGATTTTTTGCTGACTCGTGACCCATCAGTGTGCGGCCTGTAAGCATCAGGTCTGGACGGGCATTGTAAAGCGCTTCGTCGACAAGGAAATATTCCTGCTCCCAGCCAAGATAGCTTGTAACGTGGTTTACATTTGGGTCAAAATAACGAGCTACGCCAGTTGCGGCCTTGTCGACACTGTTGAGAGCGCGGAGCAGCGGAGTCTTATAGTCGAGCGACTCGCCAGTATATGATATGAAAATAGTCGGAATACAGAGGGTGTTACCCATTATGAAGGCCGGTGACGAAATGTCCCACGCGCTATAGCCGCGCGCCTCGAATGTGTTACGGATACCTCCGTTGGGGAAACTTGAAGCGTCAGGCTCCTGCTGAACGAGCAGTTTGCCTGTAAATTTTTCTACTACGCCACCTTTGCCGTCATGTTCGACAAACGCGTCGTGTTTTTCTGCAGTTGATTCGGTGAGTGGTTGGAACCAGTGGGTGTAATGGCGTGCACCATTGTCAATGGCCCAGCGTTTCATGCCTTCGGCGACACTGTCGGCTACCTCCATCGGCAGGGGTTCTTTGTTGTCGATGGCATTGATGAGAGCTTTGTAAGTGTCGGCAGGCAAGTATTCGAACATCTTCTGACGGTTGAACACATTTTTACCATAATACACTTCCGGCCTTTCTTTGGGCATCTCTACCGGAGTGGCTTTGCGGTTGAAAGCCTCGTCTACGACTTTAAATCTCAGTTGCGACATAAGCGTTAGCGATTAAATTTTAAAGGGTTTGAAATTTTCGATCTCTCTAATGGTTTCTGTTAATCATCACTATGAGATTGAGTTAATATGTCAATTTTCGCAATGCTCGGTGATTTCGCTGGAAATTGTCAAGCATTTACACCGCAAAGTTAGAAATTTGCCGCCAAACTGCAATAAAAATCGCAGAGTTTTTTTGATTTTTGTGGAAGGATGCCTCACGCAGAGGCGCAAAGTTTTTTTGACCATAGAACCTTATGGATTTGTGGGGCGACGGTTTAAGACCAGAGAACCATAGACCCATAGGGTGAAGTGAGGTAGAGGTGAAAACAAATGCAGGGACACATCCTTGACGCGTCCCTGCTTGATATAGAATATATTATAGCGAATATGCCAGGAGACGTCCCGATATTAGTTTATTTTGCGAAGCGGCCAGCCATGATGATCGAACCGGTCATAATGTTGCGGATGAAATAGATAAACGGGCGGTCAAATTTCAAGGTGACCTCGCCAACAATGTTAGGAGGAGCAGCAGCATCAAATCCACCAATAGTAACAGCCGCTGCAACAGTGCCATCTTCGTCGGTAGATACTTTAGCAATATGACTTAAGTCCAGATGAATATTATCGCCGGCGCCATTAATGCCTTTCAGATGTCCACTCCGCATATCAATACCAAGGCCACTCAAGATATCATTACAATTAGCATTAATTTCAGATTCAAATTTAGGCAGTGACAGATTAACTGTATATCTGTCACGCACTCTGATACAGCGAGCTAAATCTTCGGTATCGAAGGTAGATGAAAAGTCATCAATATCCAAGCCCTCAGCAGGAAGTACGGCTATCAGCGAGCAGTTTCCTTTATAATCTAAAGTCACAGCCTGAAAACGTTCACAAGACACGTAAGGCATGATACGCTTGTCACACATAAAGTCAACGCTCCTATCTCCCTCTGAGCCATAAAAATCGCCTGATACGGTGTTAGTCTTTGAGAACTTCCTCGACCATTCCCCCTTGAAATACATCGCATTAGCCAACATAATTCTGACAGATAGAAGTTTTTCTGGGTCTACCACGTGATTAATAACATTTTTGGTTGAACGGGCTGCCCAGCTATTGATGGTTTTAGCAGCAGCCTCAGCGTTTGAGAAATTAAGCGTTGAGATATTTCCGAAGAAATAGTCGTTAAGAGCAGAACGGCATGCTACGGTCGGAGTCAGGCCGGTATCACACCAAAGCGCATTGGCAAGCGAGAGGTCGCATATATTCGAAGGATCGGGAAGAAACATCATCAGCTTACGGCACAATGAATTGAGTTCATCGACATTATCGCAATCAAGCGCAGAGAGCACGCCTGAGGTAAAATCGTCATTATAGACATTTGCACACATGCCTAACGCAATAGCTATACTGACTGGCGACACTGCGAAGTTTGGATTTTCAGCTACTATTTTAGGGTCAGAAGAAATGGCATTGAACAGCTGCAGGCCAAAATCATTGAGATTATTATTTACGATTTGCTCCGAACGGGTCAGATTGATTTCAGGCGTAGTAGGCTGCTGATAGTCGGGCTCGTCGCTGCTACAGGAA
>CAMWQZ010000330.1 GCA_947176515.1 uncultured Bacteroidales bacterium
GCTCCACCCTATTCTCACACGACTCGCGCAGCGAGTCTGCCGCTAATAATCGCGTCTATTACTTTTTAATACACGAAAAAGGAGCCGCAGCGATGCAGGCCCCTTTCATCATGATTATGTGCAACAACTTTATCTGTCGATGGAGATAAATTCGCCGGCGGTGTCAAACACAAGGTCTACGCCCGACACTAACTCGACGTCATAGCCTCGCTTCTCTTTAGAGATTTCATTAATTCCGTTGCCTGCATAATTTGTGGTCACATAAGTGTCGATTGCTGCAGGATAGAAGCCTGAAGGAATTGTCTTACCTTTAGGGGCGTCAACATCGGTCCATGCGCCTGTCTTGTCAAAATCAATTGTCGTGCCGTCAGACAGACGCGCCTCATATTCGTCGCCGTCAATCTTAGCCGACACGATTACTGCATTTGAGAAATATGTCGTTACAAATTCCTTAGCCGAATTAGGAAGCATAGTTATAGCAATAGCTTCGTCCTTATCGTCGTCATCACAACTCCAAGTTGTCACGCCTAACACTGCAACCAACAGCAAAGGCATAAATTTCAATAACTTTTTCATAATAGGTGTACTTAAATTGATAAATATTTTGAGACTAAACGTTATATTCACCTCCAAGGTTCACCCTGCAACAAAAAATCCCACCTCCAGAGGTAGGATTATGTTATCGCCTTGGGCGCTTTGCTTCGCAAAGAATTGTGAATTATTTCATCGCCTTAAACGCCATGGCATACATTTTCATCTGCTTGACCATAGCCAAGAGGCCATTGCTGCGTGTCGGCGACAGATGCTCGCCAAGACCTATATCGTTGATGAAATGAAGATCTGCATCAAGGATTTCGTCAGGCGTGTGACCGTTAAGCACACTGATGAGCAGCGAAATAATGCCTTTTACGATTATAGCGTCGCTGTCAGCCGTAAACTGCACCTTGCCATCGGCATCGAGCTCGGCATCGAGCCACACACGGCTCTGACAGCCTTCTATGAGATTTTGAGGAGTCTTTTTCGACTCTTCGATTGCAGGGAGGGCGTTGCCGAGATCGATTATATAGCCATATCGGTCCATCCAGTCCTCAATATCCGCAAATTCTGCCGCCAATTCCTGCTGGCGCTCTTCTATACTCATATTGATTTTTCTTTATATACTACGTTTAAAACTGTTTTGCCGACAGCGTCGAGAGTCTTGGTGCTGATATGCTGCATGTCATCGTCGAGAGTATGCCATGTTGCAGGGAAATTGCCTGTAGCATTGCTCACGTGCTCGATGATGTCAGTGGTCGGAATACCGGCTTTTATGAGGAACACATGATCGTCGATAACCGCACCGCCAACCTTATTGACAAATATATCACCGAAACCGAGGGTGTTAGCTTCGCTCCAAATTTTGACGGTCGGCGATTTGGCTTCTGTGTTCGACATCATCTCGCGGTGGAAGCGAGCATCCGTTCCTCCGACCATGTCGAGCAATATGCCGTAAGACGGGCGATTAACCGATGTATAAGGCATGTTCTCCACCCAATATTGAGTGCCGAGACACCATGTCGCATCATTATTGACAAAACCGCCTTCGTTACCATAGTCCTCGGCGTCAGTAAAAAGGATGTCAACACCACATTCGGGCGCTTTCATACCGAGGTTTCGAGCAATTTCGAGTATCACGCCCACGCCGCTTGCGCCGTCGTTAGCACCTGGAACAGGCATCGAACGCTTGTCGTCAGTAGTCTCCATATTAGCCCACGGGCGAGTATCCCAGTGAGCCACAAGGAGAACCCTATTAATAGCCAACGGATTAAACCGAGCAAATATATTGTTAATCGGAAGTTTGTCGCCGTTAAACGCTTCGACTACAGCATGCTGCTCAATGATAGTATCTGCGCCAAACTGTTTGAGACGGTCGACAAGATACTGGCCGCAGTCATCGTGAGCCTTTGTGCCAGGGACTCGAGGTCCGAAAGCTACCTGTTCAGCAATATATTTATAGGCACTGTCTTTGTCAAACGAGCCGTAGAGCACGGGCTTGGGAGCCGAATTATCTGACTTGGCGGTGTTGCCGGCAGAGCCGGAGCACGAGCAGAGGAGGGCGACGCATGTTAACACAGCAGTCAATGTCAACGAGAGTTTTTTCATCTTTTGGTTACTTAGTGGGTGCAAAGTTACGAAAAAGTTACAAACCTGCAACCATTCCATTGAAAAATCTCTACATTTAACCCTCTTTAATACTTCCGACCTCTAAACGCTTAACCGATATATGCCGTCAAGGCTTTTGCCCCGGCTCCGATAGCTTTTATCTTTACATCTGTTGAATCGGCAGAAATCAGAGCAGTCTCGCCCTTGCCAATAACTGCTGTACCCTCGGCTGTCTCAATCTTAATCTCGCCGTCAATGCCGATGACAATTATAAACGAATCAACGTCAGGAAGCGGCTGGTCATTTGATGAAAGCTCTGCGAGCCCGACATTAAAATAAGGACAATCAACCAATGTGACGATGCCTTCGGCCGGCTTTTCATAATCAGTACGATAATCATCCAGGACGGTATAATCGATTGCATCTTTGGAGAGCTCTGTATGCAACTGGCGAGGTTTGCCATCTGCGCCGACACGATTAAAATCGTAAATACGATATGTTATATCAGATGTCTGCTGGATTTCGGCAATAAAACATCCTGCGCCGATACTGTGAATGCGGCCTGCAGGGAGGAAGAACACATCGCCGGCTTTAACATTGTAATCCTGCAACTTGTCGCAGATAGAATTATCTTCAATAGCGGCTACATAGCTTTCGGGAGTCATGGCTGACTTAAGACCTGATTTTAAGTGAGCCGTAGGCGTGGCGTCAACGACATACCACATTTCTGTCTTACCCTTTGAGTTG
>CAMWQZ010000331.1 GCA_947176515.1 uncultured Bacteroidales bacterium
CAAGATTGCAATAATATCAACGTTATTGCCATAATCGCTAAACCAATATTGTAAGTTCTTGTTTTCATAATTTTTTAAGATATTTTTCCCAAAGATAAAACTTAAATGTAAAACAACAAAAAAATTAATGCGCTTAGCTTTTTTAACACAAATATTCAATTCCATATCGTAAGTAACAACTGACAAGCCCTACAGTCCGTGTAAGACTACAAAATGCGGTGCAGACTAATTTTTCAAGAAAATAGTTTACAAAGTCGCCGGAATTGTGTAATTTTGCATTATTATAAACCGAATATTATTTCTATAATCTTTTATAACTATTTTATGACCTATACAAAGGCTCTTTCGTTAGCCGCAATCCTTACACTAAGTTTTTCACTTAACGCCCAGCCGATAATGATGACTGCCATAGGCGCAGTTCATAAACAAGCTGACAATAGCCAATCACAACGCATCATCGTCAACGAAGACTTCTCGAAATTTTCTGCAGGCTCTGAAAACGAGCCCGACTCCAAAAATATTGCCGACTTACGCACCGGCTCGATTGACGCTCAATACACCGTAGCGCCCGGATGGTCAGGAGCGGCAATTTATCAGGCAGGCGGCGCATGCGCAATCATGACAGGCTTATACTCAGGCGATAACGGACCCTATGAAGACACCGGTTTCCTCCGCACTCCCATTGGGGATTATGCCGGAAACCTCGCCGTCACGTTCCGCGCCCGACTGCTGTCTGACGCCGCCACAAGCGACGTTATGGCTGTGATACTCAATAGCACCGTTGGGCGCCTTGAGGCAAACACCGTAACCGTCACTCCCGAATGGCAGGATTTCTATGTCGAGTTCAGCAAAGGACTCTTCTCTGGTTGCCTTGTCGAAATGAGCATGCTGAAAGAAAAAGTACTCATCGACGATTTGACCGTAGCGTCTGTCCAGACTTCAATCCCTGCGCCGATTGCAACGGCTGCAAGTGACTTCACTGACAATGGCTTTACAGCCCACTGGCTGCCTACCGACGAAGCCGAAAGCTATCTGCTGACAGTCTATGAGCGCGATGTAGAAAATGCTTCATCGCTCGTTGACTTCGAGGGACTCAATCTGGCCGAAGACGGCAAGCATATCGTAACCGACGATAGCGGCCTGCCCGAAGGCTGGACCTTCGCCTATGGCAATGGCGTGAGCCGCCACGTGCAGACCGGCGCTTTCGAGGGGTCGACGGGAATCGTTTTTGCCGGAACGGGTGATGGATTCATGACTCCCGATTACAAGCGACCCATCCGCGACTTCTCATTTTACGCCGCTCACCCCAGTGGAGTCGAGTGCTTCAGCCAAGTGCGCTTCTCATGTCTCGTCGGCAATGACTGGGTGGCCATCGGCAATATCGACATCGAACGCATTGCCAAAAACGGCGAAATCATCAATCTGTCATCAAAACTCCCCGAAGGAACCACTCAGATTCAGATGTACTTCAACAAAAATACAGCCAATGATGCAGGCAAGGATATCAGCATCGTTATTGATAATATCAAAGTAATGATTGAGCCCGATGCATCTGTTTTCATTGCCGACCGCGAAGTCAGCGGCACCTCAGCTGTGGTCGATGGTCTTGACGCCTACACCGATTACTCATATACGGTAAAGGCAGTCAACGCATCTTTCCGGTCTGAAGAGTCAAACAATGTTATGGCTGCCGGACTCTCAGCCCCAGTCCTCCTTTTACCCGAAAATGTCACCGACAACTCTTACACAGCCCGTTGGCTGCCATCACCTAAAGCTGACGGCTATTTTGCCACAAACTATCGAGTGTTCACCGCCCCTGCCGATCAGGAAGTCACGCTCTTATATGAAAACTTCGACAAGGTCTCTCGCGGCACACTCTCAGGACCCGTAGGTCTCTACAACACCTATAACCCGTCATCGCTTGACGAGTACACCATCACTCCCGGATGGCTCGGCCTCAGCACCTATCTCGTAAAAGGCATGCTTGGCACTCGATCATTCTTCACCGCCCAGGGCTGCATCCAGACACCGGCTCTCGACCTTTCGGCTGACGAAGGCCGATTCAGAGTAAAGATGATGATTGTTGGCGACACCGATGCCGTCGGCGACTCATTAGTGGTCCAGGCAGGTCCCAGAGTATTCAAACGTCAGCTTATCAGCGCTCACACCGAACCGATTGAGCTAACATTTGACTTCGATTGCGGCGAGACAGCTATGCCTCTGCTCATATATTCTTACGGCGGCAAGCCTTTCTATATTGACGAAATGACCGTCACCCAGAATTTCAAAAAAGGTCAGCAGACTTTCACCGAAGTCGAGACAAAGACGATCGGCGGCCAGACTGCTGACTCAGCAGACTTCGACGGTCTGTCGGCTGCCGAAAACGAATCGTTCGCTTACCGCATTTTCGCCTCCCGCGACTTCTATGGCGGTCGCCTTTATTCGCTCTCTGATGCCGCCATGCACGTCACCTCGACTGCCGGAATCACAGATGCTAATGCCGCCAATACTGGTGTTGCAGTTAGCGCAGACGGTCGCGAGTTGACCGTGACAGCCGCTACCGCCTGTCTCCTCACCATTTATGGAGTTAACGGCCTGAAAGTAGCTGATTGCGAAGTTGACGGCTCAACTACAATCACACTCCCAACCGCAGGGCTCTACCTCGTAGTAACTGACTCTGGCTTCACAACTAAACTCATAATCAAGTAAAAAACATCACGAATAAACTTATGCAATCAAGGCTGCTCTGCAAAACGACGGGGCAGCCTTACTTTTATTTTTTACATTTGTTTTTTCATTCATTTAATTGTAAATTAGAAAATTATTTGTAACTTTGCCGAGCTAAAGAGGCGCGGCCTCTG
>CAMWQZ010000332.1 GCA_947176515.1 uncultured Bacteroidales bacterium
TGCTTGTCCTCCATTTCCTCGTCTACACCATCAACACCATGAGTCGCGGGGGGATCGCTATTGCCATCGGTTCGTTGGGCGACGATGCGATTGTCGATGTAGAGAACGTCTACAAGCGATTGCGGCAAAATGCTTCACTCGCCCCTGAGGAACGCAAGCCTGTGCGCGACGTTGTGTATCAGGCATCAGCAGAGGTGCGTATGCCGATTTTCAACTCTTCGCTAATCATTATAGCAAGCTTCCTGCCGCTATTCTTCCTCACCGGCATCGAAGGCCGCATGCTTATCCCTCTGGGCGTATCGTTTATCGTGGCTCTTATAGCTTCAACTATCGTCGCTCTGACGGTTACGCCTGTGCTTTGCAGCTTCCTGTTGTCGCCTAAGAAAACTGATAATAAGGAGTTGTCTCGCGACCCGTGGCTTGCCCGTAAGCTCAAATCGGCATACAATAGCTCACTCGGCATATCGGTCAAGCGACCCTATGTCGTTGTAGCTGTGACGGTTGGACTCTTTATAGTTTCGCTGGCGCTATTCTTCACCCTCGGGCGCAGTTTCTTGCCAGGTTTTAACGAAGGCTCATTCACAATCAACGTCTCTACTCTTCCAGGCGTTTCGCTTGAAGAAAGCGACAAAATAGGCCGTGAAGCTGAGCGCATAATACTCTCTGTCCCCGAAGTGCGAACGGTTGCCCGTAAGACCGGACGCGCCGAACTCGACGAACACTCGCTCGGCGTCAATGTGTCGGAAATCGAGGCACCCTACACTCTCACTGACCGCACTCGCGGCGAAGTCGTCAGAGAGTTGCGAGCAAAACTCGGTGAACTGCCCGGTGTCAACGTAGAAATCGGCCAACCTATTTCTCACCGCATCGACGCCATGATGTCAGGCACAGAGTCACAGATTGCAATAAAGTTATTCGGCGATGACCTTAACAAACTATTTTCTACTGGCAATCGTATCAAATCAATCATCTCGAGTGTGCCTGGTATTGTCGACGCCAATATCGAGCAACAAGTGGAGCGCCCGGAACTTGTCATCACGCCCAAGCGCCAGATGATGGCTGCCTACGGAGTGAGCATGGCTGACTTCAACCGCGTAATTTCTGTAGCCATTGGCGGCAAGCCTGTCTCACAGGTCTACGAAGACGGTCAGCCTTACGACCTTACAGTAATCCTCGATCCTTCGTCGCGCAACACCATCGAGGGGATATCTGAAATGGCTATCGACTCATCGAAGGGCAAAATACCATTCAGCACCATAGCTGATATCCGTTCGACGACGGGTCCTAACACCATTAATCGCGAGAACGTCAAACGCCGCATAATTATTTCAGCCAATGTCGACGGTCGAGACCTACGTGGCGCAGTCAATGAAATCCGCGACCGCATTGATGCTGAAATCACTCTGCCTCAGGACTACTACATCACCTACGGCGGTCAGTTTGAAAGCGAGGCCGCAGCCTCCAACACGCTGATGTGGACATCGCTCTGCGCCCTCGCTATCATCTTTATGCTACTCTATGGCGAGTTCAAAAACTGGACTCAGTCGCTGATTATCCTAATCAACATGCCACTCGCCATCATCGGCGGTATATTTATCCTCAAATTCACCTCCGGCGAGCTTAACATACCGGCAATCATAGGCTTTATCTCGCTGATGGGTATCTCGACGCGCAACGGTATGCTGCTTATTACGCGCTACAACAAACTGGCCGCTGAGAGCGAAAGCCTCGTTGAGCGCATATTCCACGGCTCAACCGACCGCCTACTGCCCATTGCGATGACTGCACTAACCTCGGCGCTCGCGCTGATACCGCTCGCAATCAACGGCGATAAGCCGGGCAACGAAATTCAGTCGCCTATGGCTATCGTCATACTCGGTGGACTTATATCATCGACTATATTAAATATGTATGTCGTTCCGGCAATTTACTATCTCATCAATCGTAAAAAATGAAACATTTATCATTATACATTCTCATCCTCGTTTTGGCTGCTCCGATAGCTCTCTTTGGTCAAAACGAACGGTTCGAGTCAACTGTTTCCGAAATACTCTCCAATAATCCCACCCTCGCAGCTCGCAGAGCGAACGTCGACGCCGACATTCTCGGATTGAAAGCCGACAATAACCTCGCCGACCCCGAAGTGGAGTTTGAACATCAGTGGGGACAGCCTGGTGTGGGCAATAAGTGGTCAGTGTCGGTTATACAATCGTTTGACTGGCCTGGAGTGTATCGTAGCCGTTCAAAGTCAGCTGCTGCTGGAGCTCAGGCTGCAAATCTGCTATATCTCGCCGAAGAAGCCGATATGCGTTTGCGAGTGAGCCAGACTCTTACTGATTATATTGCAGCTCGTCAACAGCTTAGTCTATGTGAGACAATCAGAGATAATCTATCAGTGATTGCCGAAAAGGTGGAATCTGCATTCAATCACGGCGAATCAACCATTCTCGACTATCGCAAAATCGGGTTTGAAAAGATTGAAGCTGCAGCGGCGACCGATGCAGCGGCATCGCTCGTTGTAAGTCTGCGACAGGAACTGATAGCACTCAACGGCGGCAAGAACGTGAATCTCGACCAACTCACGGACTTCCCTCAGTCCGAACTAAAGACCTCTGACTTTTATATCCAGACTCAGATGGCTGCCGACCCAGCGGTGCTGGCAGGTGAATATCTCAGCGAAGCTGCGGTGCAAAATGTCAAATCTGCCTCTCGCGCCAATCTTCCGGGATTTTCGGTGGGATATATCCATAATGTCGAAATCGGTGACCATTTCAATGGCATCAAAGTCGGCATCTCACTGCCGTTTTTCGCTAACCGTCACCGCAAATCTGAATCAAAAGCCCGACTGCAAGCCACACAG
>CAMWQZ010000333.1 GCA_947176515.1 uncultured Bacteroidales bacterium
GCAATTAGTAATTGGTGGTTAGTAATGAAAAATTAAGGAATGAAGAGTGAAGAATTTTTCATTGATTATTCTTCATTATTCATTTGTGACGCAAAGTTAATGACGGGGTTGGGCAATATTTTTGCCCAGAAAATCTAATAAAGGTTAAAAATAGGGGTATATTCATAGATGACTTCATTTTTTTGTATATTTGTTACTCTTATAGTGACATTAAATTTTTAAGCCATGATAATTATTGCCGTTCTTTCCTTAATTGCTTTAGGTGTAATCATATATATGCTGATTAGATTAAATGATAAAATCGATCAGATAGATTATCGATTGTTCAGACTCAAACAGTCGATGGATTTTGCCAAACAGGAAAGCGATAAGCCTATAGAAGAAGTTAAGACGGAGCATATTGTCCCAGAACCAGAATTGTCTCAGGTAGATGCTGCGCAACCTAAGGAAGATATTTCATTGGCTCAAGAAGATGTCGAGCAAGATATTGTTCAGGAAGAGCTGGAGAAGTGTGCGCCGTCGATTGCTCAAACTGTGGTAGAAGAAAATGTGCAGCCATCGTCATTACATATGTTTGACATAGAAGAAGATAATGTTGCGCAAACGAAACGACGCCTAAATATTGAAAAACTCGTAGGAGAGAATCTTTTCAGTAAAATCGGTATTCTCGCGTTGGTAATCGGTATAGGCTTCTTTGTTAAGTTTGCCATTGACAATAATTGGATTAATCAGACATATAGGACTGTACTCGGTGTTGTTACCGGATTTGGACTATGGGGCATCGCTTATAAATTACGTGACAGCTACCGAGGATTTTCATCGGTTCTTGCAGGCGGAGGTTTTGCAATTTGTTTCGTTTCGATAGCGATAGCATATAACTTTTATCAATTGATACCCTCATGGCTGACATTTGCCTCATTGGTGTTTCTTACGGCAGCTATGATTCTGATATCAGTGAAATTTGACCGTCGCCAACTCGCCATGATTGCTATCATCGGAGGTTACATAGCGCCATTTATGTCGGCAAGTGATAGCGGTTCGGCTATTACGCTTTTAACTTACACGGCAATACTCAATGCTGCGATGTTTGTGGTGTGTATTAAGAAGAGCTGGTGGATACTATCGGTTCCGGGCTGTGTGATAACATGGTTGATTGTGACTATTTCGCCAGTCAAGGGCGGTCAAAATATTGTCGGGCTGCTGTTCAGCGTGGTGTTTCTTATAATGTTCTCATTGCCTCTGGCGTTGGCTATGTGGCGCGACATGCAGACAAGGCTATTTAATTGCCTTATCGTTACTTCGGTAATCAATATGTTTGCATTTACTGGTCTGGCATTAAGATATATCGATAATATTAACGCTTTGAATGGTATAAGAGGGATTATTCCGCTGATTGTTGCAGGCTTGAATACTTGGATATTTATAAGATACTATCGGATGCAAAACATTCGTTTAATGCATAATCTTCTGCTTGGTTCCATAATTGTATTTGTGATTATGAGCGTCATAGTCCAATTCAGCAATCCAAGTATCACGGCGGTGTTTTTTGCAGTGTTTGTTATGGCTTTACTTGAAATCTACGGGAGAACTTCGAAGAAAATATTTGTTGTATTCGGAAGCGTATTGGCGATAATTACATTCATGATTCTTAATGCAAAATTCTGCTCAAATATTAGCAATGCTACTCTCGGCGGTTTCACAACAATGTTAGCTTGCGGCTTGTGCTATTTTGGATATGCGATAATAATGTCACGAAGCCATGAAGTCTACAGGAGGTTATTGCCAGGTGTGTATGAATCTGTGATAGCTGTTGCATGTTTTGCGGCAACTTATATTGACGGGTGGGCTGTCTACTCATTGATGCATGCTTTACATGCGCCGGAAGCAGCTCCACAGGCTGCAGCAGTGATGATTATGGGATGTCTGCTGTTTATGTCAACATACTTTAAAGATAACGACATTAATAGATTGACTGTGCCCGGCATTGCAATAACGTTGTTTGTCATGTTGAATTATATTCCGGATTCCCACAATCTTATGACGGAAATATTCCAATGGTTATCGGCTTGCTTATTTATTTGCGTGTTAGTTGTTCAGGCGAAATCTATATTGATTGGTAATCAGTCGATTGAAGCCGGTAGCAGGAAAAGCTATATAGTTTACTACTCTATAGTTGGGTCTGTATTCGTGATTGCTGTTACTGAATTGTTGCTAAGGTCAGCCTCATTAACGGTGTATTATAGTGCCGGATTTTCAATTGCCTTGATAATCAACGGCGCCGCCTTGCTGGCTCTCGGCATGAGGTATAAGTGCATAACTGTCAGGTTTATTGGCTTAGGTATGTTCGGGTTGTTACTGCTTAAATTGGTGATTTATGATTTATGGTTGTTGCCTATGATTGGTCGTATAATAGTCTTTATATTACTTGGGGCAGTTCTATTGATATTATCATTTATGTATCAGCGTCTAAGGTCAAAACTATTTGATAAGTAAGTTTCAATAATCAGCTTATGCCAAATTTTTGTCTCTTTTTTGAACTAAATGATGTGACGAGCTGTTATAATAATACAGAACAGCAGAAATAGAATTAGTTTTTTCATAGGATTAGATTTTAAGGTTTTAACAAAGCGCGGCAGTCGTGAGACCGCCGCGCTTGTTGTATGTGCGTTAGGATGTGTACCGCAAAAGTTCCAAGCAAAATGCGACCCTGACGGATGATGCATAATTTATACGATTCACATTTCTAATTTTTCATTCTTCACTTTTCACTCATTTTCATTAACTTTGCACAATCTCCCATCTATCGAAAAATGATTGAACGCATAGTAATAATAGACAACGTCGACCCTGTTACT
>CAMWQZ010000334.1 GCA_947176515.1 uncultured Bacteroidales bacterium
AGGGCAAGTGGTGGCTTGCTAAGTTCATCGCCGTCAAGACCGGTCAGATAGCGTGTCGCCAGCAGGAATAGCCATGTGCAGAGAACAAATGGGAACGTAAGAGAATTGATTTTCCAAGGAGCCATCACGTTATTGAACCCGTGACGAACCCATGTAGTCAACATTGCGCAGAAAACTAAAGCGAGCCACATCTGCCAAGTATTGCCCATAAATGTCGGGAAAGCACAGCCGACAAGAATGCCGTTGAATCCCCACAGACCGTCGATGCCGTCATTAAAATTCTCATTGAGAATCATTCCTGCCACAGTCGAGGCAATTAGACCTACGACCGCGCCCCATGCAACTGCCGGAGTATGACATTCATAGGCACCCCAAAAGATGCCGGCAAGAAATAACAGACCGGTCCATGCGCTCTGCTGGAACATTACCTGACCGGCTCCACGCAGTGTCGAACGTACGCTTACGCTCAGAGGCTGCTTTAAGAAAGACTGAGTTGTTGACATTGTTATACTTTTTGATGGTTAAATTTCTATCTCCAAGGGAACTCCTCTGGCAGAGGCACACCCTTGATGGCCATACGCACTTTGCTTGCAAATTCTCTTACGGCAGCTTTCACTGGTCCCGGCTCCATGCCAAGGACTTTAAAGAGTAGCCCTGCCCCATTAGGCAAATGTGTCACGCCGGCCGCGATTTTACGTTTTGGGTCGATATATGCCTGCGTCTGTGAGTAGATTTCCTCTGCTTTATCAGTCGGAGTCATCACTATGACGTTGGCAAACACATCATAAGTTCCCATCACGCCGCAATCTCGTATATGACCGCCTTCGGGGCGGATGATAAATTTCTCGCGGAAAAGTTGCTCGCCGTCCGGACGCTCGCCGTGGCTACAAACCGATAAAATATCGAATTTGAACAGTTCGCCACCGTTGAAATATTTTCTTCCGGCCATATAGATTTCCGAGTAAAGCACTGTGGCTGTAGGATGGACACACATGCGAGTGTCGCAGATGAAACGCGTCGAAGCCTGAGGAATGATAGGTTCAGGCAAAAATTCGAGATATGCATTTTCATCAAGCACGATGTTCTGCACCATGCCCGAATAGTTGTATTTCATGCCGGCGAGCTTCGTCGCAGCGCCAGTGGATACCCACGCCATTGCGTCGCGGCCTACGGTAATATTCTGGGTGTAACGGTCGCCGTCTACATTTGGTCCGCCGGACGAAAGGATGTAGACGCACGGCATCCCCGGCAGCTTTTCGTCAAAGTACAATTCCTGCTGCACAATCAGCGGCGCACGTCGGTCGAGCTCCCTCATAATCGACTTGCCTGAGCGGTCAAGCTCAAACCCGAGGTTGAGATAACCACGCTTGCCGGGCGCACCGACATACATGGCCTTTGGTTCTTCAAGGTAAGGCTTCATCTCACGGGCAGTCGAGAAGTCGACGGCCGGTGCGTCAGAGTAGTGTAACTGGAAATCTTTCATACAAATTAATTATTCTTGTCAAAAAGAGCCATCTTATCAATAAGGTCGATTAGCTCGTCGATGCCTTCGCCCTTCATAGAGTTGGTAAACACAAAGGGTTTGCCGGGACGCATCAGTTCGCTGTCGTGGCGCATAACTTCGAGAGAAGCACCAACATAAGGAGCGAGGTCGGTTTTGTTGATAACGAGGATGTCACTCTGAGATATGCCAGGTCCGTCTTTACGGGGAATTTTGTCACCGGCGGCAACGTCGATTACGTAGATAAAGAAGTCAACGAGCGCAGGACTGAAGGTCAGAGTGAGATTGTCACCGCCTGACTCGATAAAAACGATATCAGCATCGGGGAATTTGGCTTCCATCTCCTCGACAGCTGCAATATTCATCGACGGGTCTTCGCGGACAGCGGTGTGGGGGCAAGCGCCTGTTTCGACACCGATGATGCGGTCTTCCATCAATATGCCTTTGAGGGTTTTACGCACATGTTTGGCGTCTTCGGTGGTGACGATATCGTTAGTGATGATAAGCACTTTATAGCCGCGCTCCATCAATCGGGGGGTCAAAGCTTCTATAAGGGCGGTTTTGCCGGAACCGACAGGGCCGCCGACACCAATTCTGCAAGTACTCATATTAGGGGTGGTATGGGGTAAATGTTAATTCTTAATTTTATTATTAAAATATCAGCTCATAAACATTCGCATCGAGCCTTTTTCGTGGAGCGAAGCAAGTATATCCATTTCTGGCACGAAGCAGTTCATGTCTTCAAATGACATCTCTTTTGCCTCTTCGTAAAGTTCAGGTGTCTCAGATGCAAGTCGGAAAAGGATTTCCTGAGTGTCATAGTGAGATACTCTGACGCATCTTAGTGCTGCGCCAAGAATCATATTGATGACACCATATTGATGGCTGACGTAAAGGTCTTCTTCACTAAGGTCAGACAAGGCGAAAACAATACCTTGCGCAACCGGATATGAACCGGGAGTTGCGTCACTCTCGATGTCAGCAAGCCATTGCTTCAGAATGTCAGCATCAAAGATGCGAGCAGCGAGTTCGGCAAGCTTCTTGCCCATGCGTTTGAGCATAAGTCTCGCTTCATCGTTCATCTTGAAAAGCATGAGTTTGCTGTCGATATCCTTTATTGCGTCATAGTCTCCAGCCTTGCACGCTCTGTAAGCGGTTAGGGCTGCCACGCCGTCGCTGAAGGCGGCTTGCCGGGCAGCTGAGCGCGCGTATTGCTCAAGCGAGTCGGCATCGTTGACGAGTTTTTCGTATGACGCTGTTTCAAGACCGTTAGAAAACGAGAACGTCCCGACGGGGAAGGTGGCGTCGCTGTACTGCAACAGATGAAAAAGGGCTGGAATGCGAGAGTTCATA
>CAMWQZ010000335.1 GCA_947176515.1 uncultured Bacteroidales bacterium
TTTTATATTATAACATTTAATATATTAAAACCGTTCAAAAAACAATCGTGGTTGCATGCTTCAGATAAAATAACTACTTTTGCGATAGTATTTTTCAATTGATATATCAAAAAATGACACAAATAGACAATTCTGACCCTAAGAAATCATTTAAAGAAGACTTCATGAACCGTGTGAAAAGCGTTAAACCTACCCGTTGGGTGCGCTTTGGTATCGTCACGGCCCTTTTCATTGCATGGATGATATGGCTCGGCGAATGGTGGCCGGCAATCTTTATTCTCCTTCTTTTCGATATATATATCACTGGTTATATACCTTTTACATGGTGGAAAAAAAGTAAAAACAAGACTGTGCGCAGCGTGATGAGCTGGGTCGACGCAATTGTATATGCGCTGATACTCGTCTATTTTGTGTTCAGCTTCATCGGACAAAATTATCAGATACCTTCATCTTCACTCGAAAAAACCCTTCTCACGGGCGACTACTTGTGGGTAAATAAAATCACCTATGGTCCGCGTGTGCCGATGACTCCGGTTCATTTTCCTCTGGTGCATAATACTCTTCCTATAATTAATACCAAAAGTTATCTCGACCATCCGTCTGTCGAATATCGTCGTCTCAAAGGTCTGCGCTCGGTGGAGAGTGGCGACATTGTGGTTTTCAATTTCCCGGCCGGAGATACAGTGGCGACTCGCTACGAAGCAAGTCCCGAGTATTACGATATACTCGTCGACCGTTTTGGCCGCGAACGCGTCCATAATGATAAAAACACCTTTGGCGACATCATTTATCGTCCTGTTGACCGCCGTCAGAATTTTGTAAAACGAGCTGTCGGGCTGCCCGGAGAGACGATAAAGATAGTAAATGACACCATTTATATCAACGGCGTTGCACAGGCTATGCCTGAAAACGTTCAGTTCAACTATATCGTAGCTCTCTCTTCGCAGCTCTCGCCTGAGTTTATCCACGACCTCGGCATCAGTAACGAAGATATCCAGTACATTTCCCCGGCTCTTTCTCCCATAGACCGCGCCAATCTGCTTACATGGCTGCCTAAGGCCGACATCACCTCTCACTTCTACTCCACACCGCTCACCGACGGTATGATTCAGACTCTGCGTGAAAAAGGTATGCTCAAGGATCTCGTCAAGGCCTCAGCACTTATGCCACAACGCTCATATCTTTTCCCGAAAGGGCTTGCTGCTGATTGGTCACTTAGCGATTATGGAGGTGAGGATGGCATTCTTATTCCTGCAAAAGGCATGACCGTGCCTCTCAACGAAACCACTTGGGCAACCTATAACCGCGCTATTCGTAATTACGAAGGTCATCATGATGCATATATCTCAGATGGCATTGTCTATATCGACGGTAAACCTGCCGACAGCTACACTTTCAATATGGACTATTACTTCATGATGGGCGACAACCGCGATAACTCTCAGGATTCTCGTTTCTGGGGATTCGTGCCAGAAGACCATATTGTAGGAACACCGGTATTTGTACTTATATCGTTTGATAAGGACCGTAGCATCTTTAACGGCGGCATACGATGGAACCGCATACTCCGCGACGCTAATCCTGACAAGTGATCCGTCATGGCTCACGAATTGATATTACATCCTGATTGCGACGCCGCATTTGCACCGCAATATTTCGGCTCCGTTGATTATTATGCTGCGCTCTCTTCTTTCGGCAAAGTCTATGTTGATTTAAATCTTGTAGCTGACAAGCGGTTTAAGTCGGCTCATCGTTGCCGCGTTGTTGACACTCGCGACGAAATAATGCTTACCGTCCCTATCGTCCATCCTCATGGCCGCCATTCATGGCTCGATACACCGGTTTCGGCACACGGACGCTGGTCTCATGTTCATCTGACGGCTCTTGAATCTTCTTATGGACGCACACCGTTTTTCGAATACTATATCGAGCGCTTCATGCCTATATTTGATCATGATTATGAAATTGACATCATCACTGTCGGTGAGCTCGACCGCCAGTGTGACGTCATAATTCGTCAGATTCTCGGCATAGATAATGAGGTCATCTATGATACCCCTATGACTGAGGTCACTTATGATTTTCGACGTCAAAAAGAATTTGAACCTTCCCAACTGCCCTACTATCAGCTGCGCGCAGACCGCCTCGGCTTCCGACCCGGCATGAGCATACTTGATTTAATCTTTAACCTCGGCCCCGAAGCCCCCCTTCATCTCCTCAAGATTTCAAAGAACTACAAAAAATAAAGCCGGACAATTCAAACAAAAATTGAATTAATCCGGCTTTAAATGATTTTTTGATATTTGATTACATCATTGACAGCTGGCTGAGTTGGTCGATGATTTCTCGTGAGCTCATTTGACGCTGCTTAACTATAGTATCGGCAAATTCGTGAGCTATATCGTGGACTCTCGAATAAGAGAACAGACGGTCGAAATATCTGAGTGATTTTTCAAAAAGTGCCTCGCTCTCGTCTTCGTCAAGCGAACAATTCTCCTTGGCTTCCTCTCTAACGTATTCTTTGAGCGCTTCAATCAACTCAGACGTCAATTTACGGCGATGCTGCACGTAGTTTCGACACATTACATTAGATATAACCATGCCTGACGACAACTGGAAATGCTTCAGCATCTCATTCCAGGCTATCTTGGCTGATAACCGGGGATTACCAATAAAATAAAAATCCTGCGATAATTCGACACCCTCACCGATGGGGGCATCAATAGACATGCCACTCAAAAATTCTTCGCCATCAAGCGCAACTATCGAAATAGCCATACCGGCGAGACCGTAGCTCTTGTCTTTTTCGTCTGTATATCTTAATCGTGAATTCATCTTC
>CAMWQZ010000336.1 GCA_947176515.1 uncultured Bacteroidales bacterium
CTATGAATCACCCACCATAAATCACCATATTTCAACGGCATATCATCCCAGAATATCGGCGTGCGACCCTGCTCCTTGGCAAAATTGCAAACCTTGTCGAGCCACTCCATCTGCAGCTCAAAAGGCGTCTTGCCTGTTGCTTTGCAGCGCTCGTCGATACCAATAGCAGTGATTTCGTCGCCGCCGATATGTAGAAACTTTCCGTGAGGCATCGCCTCAAGAGCGTCGCGATAGAGGTCAAATTGCAACTCGTATGTCCTTGGGTCCGACGGACAGAACTCCCAGTCGCTCTCAGGATTTTCTCTCAGCTCCCAATGATTTTTCAATATAAATCCGGCGTGGCCGAGACCCTGCACAAGCGGATTGATGTCGATATGACGCTCTTTGGCGTAATCACATATAGCGCGCATCTCCTGCTTGCTCAACGCATTAGGAGCGCTGCACTCTGGCCGTCGCTCATAGCGCAGCTTATCCTCCAGCTCCCAGATGACCGTGTTGACCTTCCATTGCGCAAGCTGGTCAATCAGCGAGTAGTAATACTCCGTGCGGTCGAGGTGATGCTTCGTGTCGAAATGCACCGCGCGCACTGGCAGCGACGGATAGTCAGTTATCGACAGCGCCGGTACTGACGTGCCCGTTTCTGTCGCCTCGTCGATGAGTCGTCCCAATGTCACCACCCCGTAGAATAGTCCGGCGTCAGTCGCTGCGCGCACGACCGCTCCATGGTTATTAACCGTCAGAGTGTAAGCCTCGGGCGACGGCAGCTGCAACGCGCTGTCCAGCTCAAGCCTGACGCCGACGCCTTTCCCGGACTTGCGCGGCAGAGCGTCCAACGCCCCGTATAGCACAGGCATCTCCGCACCCTCGGCCACGACATAACCGATGTCGCTCGGTCTCAAAGCCTTCCCTGCTACCGTCTTCATCTCCTTAGGCGCTGGAATCAGCGCCGGAGCAAAAGCCCCAACAACCTGGCAGCCTATCGCCACCACCAAACCAACCACAAAAATCTTCAATAATCTCATCTGCTTGAAAGTTTTTTAATTTCTGACTGAGCCATTTTTACCGCTGATGCCGCATCTTCCGCTGTACTCGCTGAAAAATTGCGCATCACGTTGCGTAACTTCTGGTGACCTATGATACGGGCCTTTTCATAATCCTGAATGCCGTCGCGGAGCATATGCATGCGGATACTGTTCACCGGCTTTGCATCGGCTGAATTACTACTGCGGTATATCATATGAAAATCTCCGGCAGTGTTTGCCCTGTCACGCGCATCAAACACATCGGGTCGTGTCCAGTAGTCAAACGCCCACCGCTGATACCCCTTAAAACCTTTGGCCATTGCATGCCACGCCATCCAGCTCATTTCTGCCGGCGATGTCAGAGGCGTCAGATAGCAGTTTGGACGCAGCTGCGAGCAACTGGTGTAAAATAGTGGCACACTTATAGCTGTTGTTGCAGGATTTGTGCCGATAATTGTAGCATAATTATAAAATTGCCGCTCAACATCGGCGTCGATATATCGGCCTGACAGCCCTATTTTCCAATCTGATGACTGACTGCTGATAAAATTGACTATAGCTCGCATCTCTTCATTAGAGTTTTCATCCATGTAAAGCACGGCGCGTTCAAACCATCCATTTGCCTTAAGATGCGAAGCAAAATCGCCAAGAAAGGCATTAAACACACTTACAAATTCGTCAGAACCGATTGGCAAGTCCATATATTTATAAGCGTTATTATCGCCTCCGTCAGTATAGCCTACGGAAGTGTTCCAGCCGGCAAGCGAGAAACAATTAATCTGGCGGCTAATACCGATTTCATCCATAAAGCGGACATACTTGTCGAAATTAGTGTAATCAAACACCCATTCACCCGTCGCTGTCCGTGTCCAGTCAATCATAGTCAGCCCTCGCTCGAAAGCGCCATCTTTGATATATGCAGTGATAGCTTTCTGTCCGGCATCGGCAAGTATCTCATAGAACGGCCTAAGCAATTCGAAATGTTCCTGAGTGAATGGCTTGACATTACCACCGTTTTCACTGATAATCTGAGTCATACGGAAAGGAAATTGCCATAGGTCGAGATGGAAATCCCAATTGCTTGGATTTGGCAGCTTGTGAGCCGTGACGTTCATCTCAATCTTGCATGTTTTCAACGCCTTGTCGCCTGACGATAGTCTTATCTCGCCCGAGTAGACGCCTGGCTGGGTGTCATCAGGTATATCAACCGTAATCCATATCGGCTGACTTTCTCCTGCTCCAAGTTTTGATGGCGTCCCTTCGGTCAATGCATCGTAAATATATGCCGTAGGCCTTGGCGTCGGCTGTGCGTCAACCGATGGCGCTACGTCTCCGGCTACTGGTTTAACCGTATATAAAGTGACGTTGTCTGATGCTATCTCATTGTCGAGATTTGAGAGTGATGTCACATTTATACTGAGCCCGTCAATATCAATATCACTGGCCCGTAGAAGCAACTGATTGTAGGCTCGGTCGTTTTGCCAGACCGTGTCGACCCAGTGATTTACTGCGTCACCGTCGTATGACACACCATCTGCCATACGGAAATGCTTGCCCGTGAATGACACATACAGGCCGCTTTCTGTATCCATAGGAGTCTCCGGTGGGGTGCCGGGTGCATCCGGTCCGTCATCCTCTTTGCATGAGCACAAAGCCGGAAGCGATAATGCCAATATGATAACTTGGAAAATAAGATGGCTGATTTTCATAGCTTCGTGAGAGTATATGTATAATAAGGTGCAACAGAAAGCGTAAGGTTGATTCTATAGTCGCCGGCCTGTGAAATTTCTATCTCGCTGCCGTATTCGTCAA
>CAMWQZ010000337.1 GCA_947176515.1 uncultured Bacteroidales bacterium
CCGCATTGACAACGCTAAACAGCAAATCGCCAAATTCAGCCTCGATGTCAGTCTTTTCGCCTCTCTCAATGGCTTCTGACACTTCGCCGACTTCTTCTTTTACCTTGTCCCAGACGTCTTCTCGCTTTTCCCAGTCAAAGCCTACATTAGCAGCCTTCTCTTGGATGCGATAAGACTTTATGAGCGCAGGGAGGGCTTCAGGGACTCCTGCGAGAACAGTTCGGTTTCCGCCTTTTTCTTTAAGTTTGATTTTCTCCCAATTAGTCTCAACGTCGTGCGAATTATCAACCTTAACTTCTCCGAACACGTGTGGATGACGGAAGATAAGCTTATCGTTGAGAGCATTGGCAACGTCAGCTATGTCAAACAGACCCTTCTCGTCGGCAATTTTAGAGTAAAAGAGGATGTGGAGCAGCACATCGCCCAATTCCTTCTTAATGTCGGCTGTATCATCGTTGATGAGAGCCTGCGCCAGTTCGTAGACTTCCTCCACGGTATTAGGGCGCAGGCTTTCGTTGGTCTGTTTTGCGTCCCAGGGGCAGCGGACGCGAAGTATATCAAGAGTGTCTATCACCTTGCCAAGAGCGGCAAGGCGTTCGTCGCGTGAATTTGACATTCGTTAGTTATTGTTTTTATATGCTTCTGCACCACGGTTAAGCCAGTCGAGGAAAGCGTCGACATCCTCGTCATAAGCGTGAGCCGGGGCGAGTGGATGACCCTGGTTATCGAGAAGCACGTAGTAAGGTTGCGAATTAATGCCGAATTTATGACGCTGCAGATAGCTCCAGCGGTCGCCAACGGTGCTGATGCGTGTGGTCGAGCCATATTCTTCAACGGTGTATGGCTTAGAGAGACTCTCTTTATCATCGACCATAAGCTTGATAAGCACATAGCCGTTTTCGATAGCGTCGCGGACAGCCTGAGTATCAAAGACTGCGCCTTCCATTTTGCGGCAGTTGACACATGCATAGCCTGAGAAGTCGACAATCACGGGCAGATTATTGTCTGCGGCATAATTCATGCCTTCGTCATAGTCATCAAACTCTTTGAACGTTCCGCCATAGAGGTTGAAGTCCTGAGTGGTCAACGGCGGAGCGAAAGCAGAAATGCTTTTAAGTGGTGCACCCCAAAGACCGGGTAACAAGTAGACGGCAAATGAGAATGAAATCACGGCGAGGAAAAATCCTAACACGCTGGTGTGTTTGCTCTCCGAGTCGTGAGAGAAACGAAGTTTGCCGAGCAGATACATGCCGAGAAGAACAAAGAGCACAATCCAGAGAGCAAGGAATACTTCGCGGTCGAGGATGCGCCATCCGTAGGCGAGGTCAGCCACAGAGAGGAACTTAAGCGAGAGGATTAGCTCGATGAAACCTAAGACCACCTTCACTGAATTCATCCAGCCACCCGATTGCGGCATCTCTTTAAGAAGGGTGGGGAAGAACGCGAAGAGACCGAAAGGCAATGCCAGACCGAGAGCAAAACCGCCCATGCCGAGCGCCGGGCCGAGTATGCTGCCTTGCGAGGCAGCCTCGACAAGGAGTGTGCCGATAATGGGGCCGGTGCAAGAGAAAGATACCAATACAAGGGTGAACGCCATGAAGAAGATGCTGAGCATGCCAGTAGTCGACTCAGCCTTATTGTCCATTTTGTTACGCCAGCTTTCAGGCAAGGTGATGTCAAACGCGCCGAAGAATGATATTGCGAATACAACCAGCAGCGCGAAGAATATAAGATTGAACACAGCGCTTGTGGCAATCTCGTTGAGCTTTCCAGCGTCAAAAATCAAAGTGATGGCGATGCCCATTACAAGATAGATGACCACTATGCTCACGCTATAAGTCACTGCATCGGCTATCGAGCGGCTGCGATTCTTGCCTTTTTTAAGGAAGAAACTCATTGTCATAGGAATGAGCGGCCATACACACGGAGTCAGCAACGCAAGAAGACCGCCGAGGAAACCGAAGATGAATATGCTTAGCCAGCTTGAACCTTCGGTAGAATGATCATTCTCCATATCGACGGGCTCCCACCACTCTGAAAGTTCTGCCGAAGTAACGTTGGCAGGCGCGTTGACTGAGGCGAGGTCTTCAGCTTGGGTTGATGCCGGAGCTGAAGTGACGTTGCCGAAGTTTACGCTGAACTCGTCATGAGCCGGAGGAGTGCATGCTTCGTTGTTGCACGCCATATAATTAATCGTACCAGATATGACAGCGCCTTTGGCGCCGCCCTCTAACTTAAACTTCTGGGTGAAGTCGACAGAGCCGCCTACCCAAGGGATATTAAGTTGCAGCAATTCGTCATAATGGTCTTTAATTTCAACCGACGAGGTAACGTCGCCGACAAGAGTGAGTCCATCGACATGGTTAATCTCAAAAGTCGTGGGAGGTGGCAGGGGTGCGTCGGGCATATCGGGCATAACAAGACCATAGATATGCCAGCCTTCCTTGATGTCAGCATGCCATCTGATAACACCTTCGGTTGGCGAGATTTGCTCAACGTCGGTTGTCCATGTTACATTTGATGGAAACTGAGCAGATGCAGTAATTACAGAAAAGACTGCTAACAGGAGGGAGAGGGTTAGTTTTGATAATCTGGTTCTCATCTTACTTTTTTGGGCTGATTGAGGTCAGTCGGTTTGTATTCAGGAATTGTAGTTGTTACAGTTTCAGTTTTGGGAGGGGTGCAAGTGCCGCCGTTGCAGCTCATAAATGATATGGCAATTCTTATCCGGGCTTCTTTGGCGTTTTTCAGCGTGAAGTGCTGTGTGAATGTCACATTGCGATCCCACCACGAAAGATTTTTACCAAACAGGGGGTCCATCTGCACAATTG
>CAMWQZ010000338.1 GCA_947176515.1 uncultured Bacteroidales bacterium
GCTCATTATAGATGCCGACCCCCAGGCCAACGCCACATCGGGCTACGGCATCGACCCTCGCACGATGACATCATCAATCTATGAGTGTCTTGTCGACGGTTATCCAATCGACGGCTCGCAAGTCAAGACATGTATGGAAGGTCTTGACCTTGTCGGCTCTCGCATTGACCTCGCAGGAGCAGAACTCGAGTTAATTAATAAACCGTCGCGCGAAAACGTACTTGCTTCGCTTCTTCGACCCGTAGCTGAGAAATATGACTATGTGCTTATAGATTGCTCTCCTTCGCTCGGACTCATAACTGTTAATGCTCTTACAGCTGCAGACTCAGTGATTATCCCTGTCCAAGCAGAGTATTTCGCGCTTGAGGGTATAAGCAAGCTAATGAACACTATCCGTATCATCAAGTCGCGACTTAATCCTCAGCTCGAAATTGAAGGCTTCTTATTGACAATGTATGATGCGCGTCTGCGTCTCGCTAATCAAATATACGAAGAACTCAAAAGTTACTTTGGCGACATGGTGTTTGACACCGTAATCCCTCGTAACATACGTCTGAGCGAAGCACCGAGCCACGGTCTGCCTGCAATACTTTATGACGCAGAGAGCAGAGGCGCAACAAGCCATACACTGCTTGCAAAAGAGATTATTGCAAAGCATCGCCATAATAAAGGTAAACAAGCTTAACACAAACCGCCATGTCACACCCCAAACGTAATGCACTCGGCAGAGGCCTTGAGTCGCTCATTCCAATGGACGACACCCCGGCAAGAGGTACGTCAGCCATCAACGATATAGAAATAAGTCAGATTCAGCCCAACCCCGAACAGCCCCGAACAAACTTTGACGAAGAGGCTATCGGCGAACTCGCGGCCTCAATACGCGAGTTAGGTATCATTCAGCCTATTTCCCTTAGAAAAATCGGGCCTGACAATTATCAGATTATAGCCGGAGAGCGTCGCTACCGTGCCGCCAAACTCGCAGGCCTTACATCTGTTCCGGCATATATCCGCACAGCAAATGAAGCAGAGCTGACCGAGATGGCGCTTATCGAAAACATTCAGCGCGAAGACCTGAATGCTATCGAAATCGCACTGACTTTCAAAAAACTCATCGACCAATATGAGCTCACCCAGGAACGCCTCAGCGAACGCATCGGCAAAAAACGTGCAACCATAGCTAATTTCCTGCGACTACTGAAACTTCCGGCAGAAGTGCAATTAGGTTTACGAGACAAGCGCGTCGACATGGGGCATGCGCGAGCGCTGCTTACTATCACCGACCCATCTCTACAATTAAAACTCTACAACGAAATCTTACGCAACGGCCTGTCGGTGCGTAAAGTTGAAGAACTCGCCAAAGCCTATCAGAACGGCGAGACTCCCAAAGTGCAAGAAAAAGAGAAAAACAATGGCTCCCATTATAAGTCAAGTGACTTCGATTTGCTGAAAAAACATCTTTCTGCAACTTTCAACACTCCGGTGCAATTCACATGTGATAAGGGAGGTAAAGGCCGCATCACATTCCCGTTTAAAAACGAAGAAGAACTCGAACGGCTAATAACTTTATTTGATAACTTAAAGCAACAAAGCGATAAGACAGCTGACTGATGGGTTTGGCTTCATTACGACATATTAATCTCCGTATCGCGATGGCTGTTGCAGCTGTTACGGTCGCAACATGTATTGCATCTGCACAGACACGCCAACATATGCCGGCTCGTAAAGCTCAATCAGTGGTTGTCGAGGACATGATGATTGTCAAAGGTGACTCTGTTGAAATCAGCCCCATCGACACTGTTGCCGTGAAAAAGCCAAGCAAATATGATGTATGGGAAGAGCGTGAAGTCGTGTTCAGTCCCGACCCCACGCGCGCAGTGTGGATGTCGGCCCTTTTCCCCGGCCTTGGCCAAGTTTACAATCGCCGATATTGGAAACTCCCCATTGTCGTCGGCGCTTACCTCGGTTTGGGATACGCAACCTCATGGAACAACGGCATGCTCAACGACTATACACGTGCATATCGCGACATCATGGACACTAACCCGTCGACGAAGTCTTACATGGACTTCTTCCCTCCGACAATCAGCGAAGATGACCTTGACAAAACGTGGCTCACCAACGTGTTGAAATCACGTAAGAATTTTTATCGCCGAAACCGTGACCTCTGCGTCATCTGTATGATTGGTGTATATCTTGTTGCGATGGTCGACGCTTACGTCGATGCCTCACTCTCTCACTTCGACATATCACCCGACTTGTCAGTCGATGTTTCGCCTTCAATGTTTATTGACGGACGTAACAACCGACCTTCTCTCGGACTGACATGGGCGTTTACATTCTGAACCGTCAATGATTACTGCAATGAAAAGTATTAAATACAATATATTAATGGTCGGTTTGCTGGCATTTGCAACAGCACTCCCCTCCCCGGCACAAACCGCTGCCACAGACAGCACTACTACCTACCCCGAAAGTTTCGAGACCGATACCCATAAGATGCTTGAAAACTGGTATCTGCGCAACTATGCCGAGCTCGACCGCTCGGCTGACCAACGGGAAAACGTTGAAGCAAGCGAACAAGAGATTATCGAGCGCCTTGCAGCATTGCCTACTGAAATTGAAATGCCATATAACTCAGTTGTAAAGAGTTATATAGACCTTTACACACAGCGCCGCAAGCAGTTAGTCGAGAATATGCTCGGAATGAGCCTTTATTATATGCCTATTTTTGAGCAAGCTCTTGACCGTCACGGGCTGCCGCTCGAACTTAAATATCTCCCAGTCATAGAGTCAGCCCTCAATCCAACGGCAGTGTCTAAAGC
>CAMWQZ010000339.1 GCA_947176515.1 uncultured Bacteroidales bacterium
TGACCTTCCGGTTGACTCTTTAGCTGCAAACATCGAAACTATTACAGCCAATCTAAAAGAGCTTACAGCTCAGTTGAATGATAAAAATTCTACAATTGGCAAGCTTACTCACGACCCGGCTCTTTACAATAATCTGAATTCAACGATTTCAAGTCTCGATTCTCTTTTTATCGATATAAAGAAAAATCCCAAACGATATATTAGCATTAAACTGCTCTAATGCTTATTTAAAATTATTTTAAATAAGCGACTTTAAGAAAGGAAATTTATGACGCGTGAAATTCATCTATTCATAGGTGTTTCACGCGTCTTTGTTAATTGAATTATCTTTTGTGGAACATATCTTAATCAATGTTATGGCGCTGATTAATAATACGTTGTCTAATGGATAATTGAGAGATTGATGGCTTTGCAAATAGTCGTGGCGCTAATTGGTTGAGGTTTACAATGTTGTAACTCAATCTAAAAAAACAAATAATTTTTGCGTTGTTTTTTTGAAAAAAAAGTCGGAATTTTGCTTTACTAAAAAGCAACAACCTCGTTAAAAACATATCCGACACAATGGAGAAAAATCATCAACAACTATGGGATGACTGTCTGCAGTTCATCAAGGACAACATTCCCTCGCCGCAATATGAATCGTGGTTTAAACCTATCACGTCGCTCGGTTTCGAAGACAAGAAACTGCGCCTCATGTTGCCGTCGCCGTTTGTTGTTGATGTACTCGAGCAGCGTTATATTGATGTTCTTAGTTCTGCCATAAAGAAAGTTTATGGCACCGGGGTTACGCTTACTTACTTTTATCATCAGATTAAAAACGAGCCTGCGACCACTGTCGGAGTTCGCACAACTGCACCTTCGCCAACAATTGTAGCTCAGGCAAAGACCCAGCCGGCCAACCCGTTTCAGCCTCAGAAGCAGCAGCCTTTTGATCCGCAGCTTAATCCACGTTACACCTTCGAGAACTATTGCGCAGGCGACAGTAATAAGATTGCGCGCGCGATAGGCGAGACTGTTGCCACAAATCCATCGGTTAAGACATTTAATCCTTTGTTCGTGTTCGGGCCCACAGGCGTTGGCAAGACTCATCTTATTCAAGCAATCGGCGTAAGGCTTAAAGAGACAAACCCCGAAGCTCGCGTGCTTTATGTTAATGCTCGACTCTTTGAAAGCCAATATACTGCAGCTTCAATGAAAGGTGAGACAAACAACTTCTTTCATTTCTATCAGAGCATCGACACTCTTATTATAGATGATATTCAGGACCTTCACAAGAAGCCTGCGACTCAAAACACATTCTTCCATATCTTTAACCATCTGCACCAGAATAACAAACAGATAATAATGTCGAGCGATTGTGCGCCGGCTGATATGGAGGGCTTCGAAGACCGTTTGTTGTCTCGCTTTAAATGGGGTATGTCGGTCCAGCTCGAGAAGCCTGATTATGAACTGCGTCGTAATGTTCTCCGCCAAAAGGCAGAGCAGGACGGTGTGGCGCTGTCTGATGAAGTGATTGATTACATTGCTGCTAACGTGACTGAGAGCATCCGTGACCTCGAAGGCGTTATGGTTTCCTTGCTTGGTCGCGCTACGGTTTTAAATTGCGATGTCACTCTCGAGTTGGCGCAGAGTGTGATAGCCAATGCCGTCAAAATCAATCGTAAACAGATTAATTTTGAAATGATTCTCGAGCATGTCTGTGCTTATTATAACACCGACCCCGATAGCCTTTTCACCAAATCGCGTAAGCGCGAGATTTCAGATTCTCGACAGATGCTGATGTATTTGGCTAAGAAGTTGACTAAAATGCCGTTTACTGCTATCGGTTCACGTATTGACCGCAATTACGCTACTGTAATTTACGCATGTAAAAACATCGAAGAGCGCCTCGAGCTTGAAAAGCAACTCCGTGACGACGTTGCGGCTATTGAAAATGCTATCAACACCGGCGTCCTCTAATAATACTGCAAATCAATAATTAAAAAATGTAGGGACGCACCTTGGTGCGTCCATTATAATGAGTTGCGTATCAGATAATACGCATCTTCCCCTTATATTTCAAATCCTTTCTCTCGTATAAAGTCTGCGAATACTTTTGAGAAGTATTCGTTGTCGGCTTGCTTATATCTCACGTCCGTAAAGACTTGCGCTAAAGTTTCTTTGCCATTTTCTTTAATAAATTTATCGCTTTCGGGCAAAGCTTCTTTCTCTGCGTAAATCTGATTTATACGTTCGCTGTCATAGTCAACATATTTTTCATGATGAACGATTGCCTCGATTGGCAGACGGTCACTCAATTGACCTTCTACCGCTGGGTAGCCGACAGTAACTGTTGCAATTGGAACTACTCTGTCAGGCAACTCTAATATCTCTGAAATTTGAGGGGCGTTATAAGTGGTTGTTCCTAAATAACAAGTCCCGAGGCCATGCATTTCTGCAAGAGTGACAAACTGTTGAGCAAAAATCATCGTATCCTCTACTGCCCAAACCCATGCCTGGAAGTTATCGTAACCGGGCTTGGCATTACGTGCTTCACACCATTTTACGAAACGGTTAAAGTCAGCGCAGAATGTCAGTACGGCTGCTGCTGACATTACTGACGGCTGATTGAAGTGGGTAGGGGCGAGACGCTTTTTCATTTCCTCGTCTTCGGTTATTACCACACTGTACAGTTGCATATTTCCTGTAGTCGGCGCCTGTGATGCAGCCATAAGCAAATCATTGAGCAGTTGCTGATTGATTTTCTTATTTGTATATTGTCTGATAGTTCTGCGATTCGAAAAATAATCTTTTGTAATCATATATTTATAGTGTGTAGT
>CAMWQZ010000340.1 GCA_947176515.1 uncultured Bacteroidales bacterium
TTATCCAAGAAGCAAAGTAGAACTGCAGCGTGGAAACAGCATGTAACGGAGTTGTCGCTAACGCGATTATTGGCGGCAGACTCGCGACGCGAGTCGTGAGAGAATAGCCTTGAGTCTCGCTGCGCTCCACCCAATGCTACTCTGTGGTGACCCACGTTGTGGGTCACAGGTCTTGGTTTTAGCGGTTGTGAGTTACGATTTATTTTAGTATCTTAGCGGCTTGAAATTGAAACAAGTAAATATAAATCTTAAAATAACTCCTACATTATGTTTAAAAACCAGCCTAAAGGACTCTATGTGTTGGCATTAGCTAATACGGGTGAGCGTTTTGGTTATTACACCATGCTTGCGATTTTCCTGTTCTATCTGCAGGCAAAATTCGGTTTTGACTCCACTTGGACGGGTCAGATTTTCTCAATTTTTCTTGCGTTAGTATATTTTATGCCTCTTGTCGGTGGCTGGCTTGCAGACAAGTGGAGTTTCTCTAAGTGCGTTGTCTCGGGTATCGCCGTGATGTTTATCGGCTATGCGCTGATGTCGGCCCCGACGCCTGTGCGCAACGATACGTCGATGATGATAATGTTTGCCGCTTTGCTTCTGATTTCTGTCGGCACGGGCCTTTTCAAAGGCAATCTTCAGGTGATGGTCGGCGACTTATATAATGACCCGAAATACAGCAGCAAGCGCGACACCGCTTTCTCACTTTTCTACATGGCTATCAACCTCGGCTCAATGTATGCGCCCGGCGCAGCAATCGCCCTTAAGAATCTCGCTCTCGAAAAGGCTGGTTTCCTGACCGGCGACTCGATGATGGCAACGGTGAGCAACTGGTGTCTCGACACAAACGGTTTCACCAACATGCCGGTTGATGGCGACAAGCTTACGGCGATGAAAGACTTCGCGCTGCAGAAGGGCATGGAGTCGGGCGGCGACGTCGGAGCGTTTCTGACTCAATATATCTCTGATTTCGCGGCGCAGTGTCATGTGGCCTACAGCTCGATTTCAGAGTTCGCTGAGCAGTATATCACATCGTTCTCGACAGGTTGCTCTTACGCCTTCACTCTTGCATGTGCATCGCTCGTGATAAGCTTCCTTATTTATATTCTCGGCCGCAAGACTTACGCTCATATCATCACTGATAAGAAGTCGGCAGCTGACCCCAAGGCTCAGAGCGCTGCTCCAGTCAAAGAACTCTCGCCGGCTCAGACCAAGCAGAGAGTCGTTGCGCTGCTGCTTGTGTTTGCAGTGGTAATCTTCTTCTGGATGGTGTTCCATCAGAATGGCCAGACCCTCACCGAGTTTGCAAAGAGCTGTACTTCGCCTGACTCAAGCAGCTGGACCCGTATCGGCTTTAACCTTTGGGCGCTCACCGCTATCTGGATTGGCGTTTATGCATTCTTCAGCCTCGTGCAGAGCGCAACGGCTAAGGCTCGTGCAATCAGCGGTGTAGTATTGGCGGCTTGTATCGCAGCTGTCATATGGATTTATGTCGGCTTCACTCCCGAAACTGTAACGGGTATCGACCCGGCTGCTTATCAGCAGTTCAATCCCTTCTATGTAGTGGCGTTGACACCGTTCTCACTCGCTCTCTTCGGCTGGCTCGCAAGAAAAGGCAAAGAGCCATCGGCTCCTCGCAAGATTGGCTATGGTATGGTTATGGCAGGCGCTGCCTACGTTGTGATGGTCTTTGGTTCGCTCTCGCTTGTCGGCACCAACGGCGACGTGTCGTCAAACTGGCTTATCTCGACCTACCTGTTGCTGACTTTTGCTGAGCTTCTGCTCTCGCCGATGGGTATCTCGTTTGTGTCAAAGGTTGCTCCTCCAAAACTAAAGGGCGCTATGATGGGCGGTTGGTTTGCTGCAACAGCTATCGGTAACTACCTCGTTTCAATCCCGATGTTGCTTTGGGGCAAAATCCCGACCACGCTTATCTGGGCTATCCTTATCGGTCTCTGTCTGCTCTCGGCAGCTTTCATCTTCTCTATCATGAAGAAACTCGAAGCTGCTACCAGCGACACTGACGAAGCTGTGCCTGTGGCTGACGAACTTGAAACAGTTGAAGACGACGTAATCTGATAAAGAATAATCCGATTATAATATGACAATGTCAACGGCTCACAGCGATGCTCTCGTTATAATACCTATGTATAATGAGTGCGAGAATGCGTCGGCTATTATCGACGCCGTGCTCGCTTTGCCCCATGAGTTTGACGTGCTGGTGATAGATGATAATTCGCCCGACGGCACGGCTGCCATTGTCAAAGAAAAGATTGCCGAGAGACCGGGCAGGGTGTATATTATCGAGCGCCCCGGTAAACTCGGTCTCGGCACGGCATATATCGCCGGCTTTAAATGGGCTCTTGAACACGGCTATGATTACATTTGTGAGATGGATGCTGATTTCTCTCACAATCCTGCCGACCTGATGAAGCTATATGATGCTACAGCAGTGCAGGGTGCAGATGTCGCTATTGGTTCGCGCTACGTGACTGGTGTTAATGTGGTCAACTGGCCGATAGGGCGTGTGTTGATGTCGTACTTCGCGTCAAAATATGTCAAGGCCATAACGGGTATGAAAATTCACGACACGACCGCCGGATTTGTATGTTACCGCCGACGTGTGCTCGAGACTATGAATCTTGACGCAATAAAATTCAAGGGCTACGCATTTCAGATTGAAATGAAGTTTACGGCTTACAAATATGGCTTCCGTATTGTCGAGGTCCCGATTATCTTTGTCAACCGTGTGCTTGGTGTGAGCAAGATGAATGGCGGAATCTTCGGCGAGGCCGTTTTCGGCGTT
>CAMWQZ010000341.1 GCA_947176515.1 uncultured Bacteroidales bacterium
CTCCTAATGTCGCGCATCCGTCCCCAGAAAGGCAATATGGGAAGGCGCGATGGATTTCTGCTCACGGCAATGGTATGGGTGATTTTTTCTCTCTTTGGCATGATTCCATTCCTTGCTTGCAGCAAACCGTTGACCATAAGTGATGCGTTTTTCGAATCAATGTCAGGTTTCACAACTACAGGCGCATCTGTGCTCGAAAACAACGACGGTTTTAGCCACGGCATACTTCTCTGGCGAGCTTTGATGCAATGGATTGGAGGCATGGGTATTATACTTTTCACACTCGCTGTCGTGCCTATGCTGAACCACTCTGGCGGAATGCAGATGTTCAACGCCGAGGTGACAGGTATAACCCACGATAAAATTCGCCCTCGCATCAGCCAGACCGCCAAAAGTTTATGGATGATTTATCTTAGCTTAACGCTGATACTGATAGGCCTCCTTTGGCTTGGCCCGATGGATGTCTTCGACAGTGTTTGCCACGCATTCGGAGCTATTTCGACCGGTGGTTTCTCAACCGAGAGCCTCGACATCGCCTCATATCACTCCGTCTACGTCAAAGTAGTCTTGACAGTGTTTATGTTCTTAGGCGGCGTAAATTTCGGATTGATATTCAAAACCTTCCTGGGTAATTTCTCAGCCGTTCGCAAAAACGATGTGCTTCGCGCCTATGTATGGGCAATCGTTGGCTTTTATGTGCTGTTTGTAATTGCAATCATAGCGCGCGGTGAAGTTCACTCGTGGCAGGACGTTACAATCAACCCCATTTTCCAGGTTGTGTCGACAATTACCTCAACAGGCTATTCATCTGCTCACTACGAAGCGTGGGGCCCATTCGTCCTGGCTCTGATGTTCGTTATGATGTTCTCGGGAGCGTGCGCCGGGTCAACCAGTGGTGGCGCAAAGCTCGACCGCGTGCTCATTCTGTTTAAGAACTGCCGCAACGAAGTCTATCGCTGCATCCACCCTAACGCCATCATGTCTGTCAGAATGAATGGCAGCATAGTCAATCCCGACCTTGTCAACAAGGTAATCGTCTTTCTTTGCATCTATATGCTTCTGGTTGTCAGTGGCGGACTGATATTGACAGCGTTCAATGTTCCGCTCGTCGACGCCTTCTTCTCTGCCTTTTCATGCGTTTCCAACACCGGCCTCGGTTCAAGCATCACAGGCTACGGAGCGTCCTATGATATGCTTCCCGACGCCGCAAAATGGATTCTCTCCCTCCTCATGCTAATCGGTCGTCTCGAAATCTTCACCGTCCTCGTCCTCCTCACCCCCACCTTCTGGCACAAATGACCCCTCCATCTTGTATGGTCTCATGTACGGTCGTAGATTTCTACGACCCAAACCATTCGACTGATGGCATGATTTTGACTTAAAGACATAAAGACACAGAGACATATCAATATTTTATCTTCTATTCTTTATGTCTTTCTGTCCAAATTCCCCTTTGTTTCTATGGGTCTATGGTCTAAAAAACATTATCCCAATTAATTTTCTGCCTTTCTGTTGTTTTTCACTCATTTTCATTAACTTTGCACTCGCAGACCGCCGGCAGAGGCCCGGTCATGGGTCATGTTGGGAGGGTTCTGCATATATAAAAATCGACTTGTCGCTTCAACGACCTGTCAGACATATAGTTAAAAGCGTTACTCAACGCTCTTTCTTGGCTTTCTGAAACTTCGCAACTTTCAAGGTATGGTCAAGAATGAGACAGCGGTAGACGCCATGTGGATAGGATTATAAGCCGGCAGCCGACGTGCGAGCGTCGGCAGTCGGTATATATATCCATATTCTGCGTGAGGCCTCTGCACTGTCCGTTCTACTATACCGGGTATTGCGAAGACCTCAGAAAGCGGAACGGGCAGACAAGTATGGTGCTCACGCTTTTTCATTCCCTAACCCTCTAACTGCCAACGAAAAGCACCCGAAGGCACATAAAAACTTAATCGTAATGAATACCAACTATCTCATTCACTTCAACAAATCAGCCGAAAGTGATGAAGTATTGAAAGAATTTTTCGGTAATGAAAATCTATTTATTAAAGAAGTTTTAGACAAGGTGCGATTCAATCTTGAAAGAGATGTGGCACCAGTGAATTACATGTCTACTGAGTTTATGTCAATACATAACCTCACGATTAAGTTTATCGAACAACGGCTAAATGTGTGACAAATTGAGCATGAATTAATAAATCATATGCCTAACATTTTAGTGACCGGTATAATTAAAGGATCAGTAAATGATTTAGTCACAATCGCCTCTGCATCTAACACACAAATAATATCATTAAGTTTACCAAACTTTAGGAACTATAAATACTTCAAAGTTCGCTCTGAGGTAGAAATGACAGAACACAGTTCCGAAAACTCTATTACAAAAAGAATACTTCGAGCCATTCTGGTTGACTCAGCTGCTGGTATAATAGTTGAAATAGTTAAAACAATCCTTCAATCATTACTTTAACTACAATGAAAAAATTTCTATTTTCAATCCTTCTCTCCCTGATCTCGCTGTCGGCATTCTCCCTGACAATTGAATACGAAGGGTTTACCTACGAACTCGGAGACAACAACACCTGTACCCTTTCAGAGGCACCACGTAGTTGTTCAGGTGATGTTAAAATCCCCTCAAAAATTTCATACGATAACTCAATTTACGAAGTGACTATGATTGGAACAAGGGCGTTCTACAACTGCTCAAGCCTTACTTCAGTCGAAATTCCTAACTCCGTTACTATGATTGGAACCACGGCCTACTCCAACTACTCAAGCCGTTCTTCAATAGAAATCGCTAAC
>CAMWQZ010000342.1 GCA_947176515.1 uncultured Bacteroidales bacterium
CCCCAATTCGAAGGTAAGATTATCTTCCTTGAAGACTACAATATGATTGTAGCTAAGCGTCTTGTTACTGGCGTTGACATCTGGCTCAACACCCCGACGCGTCCTCTCGAGGCTTCAGGCACATCTGGCGAAAAAGCCGAAATGAACGGCGTCCTCAACTTCTCGGTGCTCGATGGTTGGTGGTACGAAGGCTACCGCTTCAACGAGCAGGCCGGTTGGGCTCTTACCGACAAACGCACCTTCACCGACCAGGCTCAGCAGGACAAACTCGATGCTGCGACCATCTACTCAATGCTTGAAAACGAGATTATTCCGCTTTACTTCGCGAAGAACTCTAAGGGTTATTCTCCCGAATGGGTTCAATATATCAAGCGTTCTATCGGCGACATCGCTCCTCACTTCACCATGAAGCGCATGATTGATGACTATATTGCTCGTTTCTATGACCCAGAAGCAGCACGTTCGAAGAAACTTGCTGCTAACAACTTTGCCCTTGCTAAGGAAATCGTTGCGTGGAAAGAAAAAGTTGCTGCTGACTGGGACGGCATCAAAGTATTCGACATCCGTCACTCTGGCGAAATTTCAAATTCTATTACAGGACAACCCGTTCGCATCGAAGCTATCATCGACACTAACGGCCTTGGTAAAGATTTGCACCTCGAACTCGTTATCCACCGCCTCGAAGACGGCATCGAACATTTCGTATCTACTAAAGAGTTTAAAGTTGTCAAGGAAGAAGGCAATGTACTTACCTACGAGCTCAACACCGAGACAAAAGACCCGGGCGTATACCGCATCGGTTACAGGCTCTACCCCTATAACCCCAACATTCCTCATCGTCAGGATTTCGCTTACACTCGCTGGATTTAAAAATTCCAAACCTCAATACATCAAAGAGACTGCCTCATCTGAGACAGTCTCTTTTTGTCATCTTTGGATATTCCCAAAGATGACATTATCAGTCCAAAAATTGATATAAACTATTTGTTGAACTTACTTATAAAAAGATTTATAGCCATCTGTTAACGTCATGTGGGTATTTTTTCTTAATTTTGCGATACATTAAAATTTAGACTAAAACAAATCTCTATAATATGGATCGTGAAGTAAGAGTAAGATTTGCTCCCTCTCCAACTGGTCCACTCCACATCGGTGGTGTGCGAACCGCTCTTTATAACTATCTTTTTGCCCGTCACAATGGCGGCAAGATGCTTCTCCGCATCGAGGACACCGACTCTAACCGTTTTGTGCCAGGAGCTGAAGATTACATAATTGAATCTCTCAAATGGCTCGGAATCAAGATTGACGAAGGTGTCGGTCACGGTGGCGAAAACGGTCCGTATCGTCAAAGCGAGCGTCGCGACATCTATCGCAAATACGTCAAACAACTCCTCGATGCTGACCGCGCATATATCGCCTTTGACACTCCCGAGGAACTCGAGGCAGCTCGCGCCGCCACTCCAAATTTCCAATACGACGCCTCCACTCGCGGCTCTATGCGTAACTCCCTCACCATGCCTGCCGACGAAGTGAAACGTCTGATTGACAGCGGCGAGAAATATGTCGTTCGCTTCAAAATCGAGCCTGGACGCGCTGTTGTCGTTGATGACTTGCTCCGTGGCAAAGTCACTATCAAAAGTGACATCCTCGATGATAAAGTTCTATATAAGAGCGCCGACGATCTTCCGACATATCACCTCGCCAACATTGTCGATGACCATCTGATGGGCATCTCTCATGTTATCCGTGGCGAGGAATGGCTTCCGTCTGCTCCGCTCCATGTACTGCTTTATGAAGCTTTCGGCTGGACCGACACTATGCCCCACTTCGTCCATCTCCCACTCCTTCTCAAACCAGATGGCAAAGGCAAACTCAGTAAACGTGACGGCGACCGACTCGGATTCCCAGTTTTCCCTCTCGAGTGGCATGACCCCCAGAGCGGAAACATATCTACCGGCTATCGCGAGAGCGGCTATCTTCCTGAAGCCGTAATCAACTTCCTCGCCCTGCTCGGATGGAATCCTGGCGACGACACCGAAATAATGTCGATTGACGAGCTGATTGAAAAATTCTCATTCGAGCACTGCTCTCGTGCAGGAGCCAAGTTCGCTTACGAAAAAGGCAAATGGTTCAACCACCACTATCTTCAGGAACTCGACGACGCCAAACTCGCCGAAATGTTCAAGCCCGTTCTTCGCGAGCACGGCGTAAATCCTGACGATTTCTCCGATGAATATATTACAAAAGTTGTAGGCATGGTCAAAGGCCGCATCAACTTCGTAAAAGACCTTTGGGACCAGGCCGCATTCTTCTTCAGTGCGCCAACGACTTACGACCCCAAAGCTATCAAGAAGCGTTGGAGCGCTGAAACACCGGCTATCATGAACGAGCTTATTGACCAACTCCAAGCTCTCCCCGATTTCAGTTCTGCCGCCTCCGAACAGCCCATTCTTGACTGGATTAATGCCAACGGCTATCATATGGGCAATGTCATGAACGCCTTCCGTCTCGCTGTTGTAGGTGAGTGCAAAGGTCCTCACATGTTTGACATCACCGAACTGCTTGGCCGCGACGAAACCATTAGCCGCATCCGCACAGCCATCGACCGCATAAAGTCAGATGAACCCACTGTATAATTTAGGCATTCACGCATTTGCAGCCGGCGCTCGCGTTGCCGCCCGTCGGTCTCCAAAGATTAAAAAAATGATAATCGGCCAGCGCAATACCTGTATCTGATACACATCTCCTAGCCCACGAGACAAGCGGCAATCTCGTATGCCGTCTA
>CAMWQZ010000343.1 GCA_947176515.1 uncultured Bacteroidales bacterium
GTGAAGATGTATCTTGAAGATATACCAGGCATAACATCCATGAAGCCAACTTCGGGTTTCGGCTTAAAGGGTGGGGTGGCGATGCGGACAGTGAGCATGATGCGGTCGCCCTCTTCAGGATAGTTGGCCATAGAGTAGGCGCGTATGGTAGTTTCGTCGTTTTTACAATGGAGACCGAAGAGTCCGAATTTCTCCCAAGAAGGGAGATATTCTTTGCCGATTAGATCGCGGTCAATGTCGGTTGCATAATCCATCTGGAAGGGCGGAATCTTAATCTGGGCATAAGATCCAGGGAGAAAGTTCATGTGTTCGCCTTCGGGGAGTCGGACGATGAACTCCTTGATGAATGTTGCGACGTTGCGATTCGAGATTACCTCACACTCCCATTCTTTCACGTCGAGCACCGAGGCCGGAACATCAATCTTGAGATTGTCTTTAACTTTCAATTGGCAGCCAAGACGCCATCCTTCCTGAATCTGCTTGCGAGTGAAATGAACGGCCTCGGTGGGCAGGATTTCACCTCCACCCTCGGTGACGCGGACTTTGCATTGTCCGCAGCTACCCTTGCCGCCGCAAGCTGAAGGCAAGAAAATATTCTGATCAGCGAGAGTCGAGAGTAGGCTTTTGCCTGACTCGGCTTCGACGGTCTTGTCGTTGTTGATTGTGATGCTGACTGCGCCTGAGTTAACGAGGCATTTTTTAGCAATAAGCAGCACGATTACGAGTAGCAGGGTTATGAGCAAGAAGATGCCTACGCCAGTGATTAGTGTGAGCGAAGTTGCTGATGAAGCTAATATCATTGATGTCATGGCGCGTCAGAGTTTAATGCCGAGGAAGCTCATGAAGGCGACTCCCATCAAGGCGGTTAGGATGAATGTTATGCCGATGCCACGGAGTGGTCGTGGAATGTTTGAGTATGCAGCGATGCGCTCACGAATAGCTGCGATAGCAGTAATGGCGAGCAACCAGCCGATGCCCCATCCACCGCCGGCGCAGACGGCTGTCCAGACACTGCCAAAGTCGCGCTGCTGCATGAAGAGCGAGCCACCGAGGATTGCACAGTTAACGGCGATAAGCGGCAGGAAAATGCCGAGCGAGGCGTAGAGCGATGGGCTATATTTCTCGACAGCCATTTCTACCAGTTGAGTCATCGAGGCGATAACGGCGATGAAGAGGATTAGCGACAGGAAACTGAGGTCAATGTCGGCATACTCAGGGCCAAGCCACGTCAACGCACCTGCACGGAGGACATAAGTCTCGAGCAGATAGTTGATTGGGAGGCTAATGACGAGCATAAACGTCACAGCAATGCCGAGACCGAAGGCGGTCTTAACGTTCTTGCTTACTGCCAAAAACGAACACATGCCCAAAAAGTAGGCGAAAATCATGTTGTCGACAAATATCGACCTGATGAATATGTTTAGATTTTCCATTGTATAATCGGGGATGCTAAGTTATGGTTAGTCTTCTTGAAGCTCTTTATTGCGAGAACGGTGAACCCAGATGATGCATGCCACCACGATGAGAGCCATCGGCGGCAGAATCATCAGGCCGTTGTTGACATATCCGGCATCGTAAAACGCCTGAGGCACCACCTGATAGCCGAGCAACGTACCGCTGCCGAGGAGTTCGCGGAAGAAGCCGACAATTATGAGGATAATGGCGTAGCCGATGCCATTGCCGATGCCGTCGAGGAACGAAGGCCAAGGACGGTTAGCCATGGCGAAGGCTTCGAGTCGACCCATCAAAATACAGTTGGTGATAATCAGACCGATGAACACCGACAGCTGTTTGCTGACATCATAGGCGTAAGCCTGGAGCAACTGGCTGACGATGACAACGAGTCCGGCAACAACGACCAGTTGGACGATTATACGGATGTTAGTGGGGATAGTGTTGCGCAGCAGAGAGATTATTACATTTGAAAACGCAAGCACGGCAATCACTGAAAGGCCCATTACAATCGACGGCTCGAGCTTGGCTGTGACGGCAAGCACCGAGCAGATGCCCAGCACCTGGACGATTACGGGGTTGTTCTTGGACAATGGGTTGAACAGAACACTTTTATTTGATACTTTTTCAGCCATGGCTTATTTGTTTCTAAGTGTTTCTAAATAATTCTTGTAGGGGGTGAGGCAGTCAGAGAGCATGGCCGCTACACCCTTGCTTGTGATAGTACCTCCCGAAACGGCGTCAACATAGTCCTCGTTTCCGAGGGGTTTCTGGCCGGCTTTCACAACTGTAACAGGAAGATAGCTGTCGCCTTTGAACATCTGTTTACCCTCGAACTGGTCAGAGAAGGCCGGTTTTTCGATTTCAGCACCAAGGCCGGGAGTCTCGCCCTGATGCGCGAAGTAAGCACCATAGACGGTGGATCCGTCAGAGTCGAGCGCTACATAGCCCCAAATCGGTCCCCAAAGTCCTGCTCCGTAGACGGGAAGGATATATTTCAAAGCGCCGTCGGGCATTGTGCAAACATAGACGGGAAGCTGGCGTTTGTCAGCTGCGATTTTTGATTCGTTTGCTACATTGACTGCGAAGGCGTCCTCACCAATGCGCTGACCCTGTTCGTCAACAATGAACTGATCAGTTATATACTTCTCATAAGTAGTTGTGATGTCAGAAGCTTCGGTGGTCACATGAACCGATGCGAGAATCTGACGCTTCTTATCAGCGTCAGCATTTTCCTGCTGACGTGGTTTGAGTGCCATAGCGGTTAAGGCAAGTGCCGAACCGACAACAAGCACGAGCACTATTATATATATTATTG
>CAMWQZ010000344.1 GCA_947176515.1 uncultured Bacteroidales bacterium
TGGCTTTCAGTAATATTGCGCGACAGCGCATACGGAATGCGTGGCTCTTGCCTTGGCGAAAGCCTTCTTCCAGTTGCAGACGTTGCTTGTCTGTCAGTTGTATAACTTTGATTTTTGCGATAGTCGTAAATGTTATAGTTCATTCCTATAACGGACGAACAACCACAAAAATTTTGATATAAACTAATTTTCAACATCTACTTATAACTGTCATATTATTAACATTTATTTTTTAAACGGATGTCATAAATTTTGTAACTTTGTAGTTCACCACAAGGTGTTTTAGAAGGTATAAAATCAATATGGCAGAATTAGACGATAGCTTATTTGACGATAATGGAGCGGCAATTAATGGTGGCGCACAATATAGCGAGGACGACATAAAGACTCTTGATTGGAAAGAGCATATCCGACGTCGCCCCGGCATGTATATTGGCAAACTTGGAGATGGCTCAAATTCAGATGACGGCATATATGTGTTGCTAAAAGAAGTGCTTGACAACTCGATTGATGAGTATATGATGGGCTTCGGCAAGGCGATAGCCGTAGACGTTAGCGATGAAATGGTTACCGTCAGAGACTATGGACGCGGCATCCCTTTGGGTAAGTTGATTGATGTGGCATCGAAAATGAACACCGGTGGCAAATATGACTCAAAGGCGTTTAAAAAGTCTGTCGGCCTTAATGGTGTTGGTATCAAGGCGGTAAATGCATTGTCAACCTCATTTGAAATACGTTCTGTTCGCGACGGCCAGATGAAATCTGCTCGTTTTTCGTGCGGTGAATTGATAGAAGAAAGTCCTATTATGCCAACAGATGAACCAAACGGCACATTTGTTGGATTCACTCCCGATGGCTCTATTTTTCGCGACTACCATTTTCGCGAAGAGTTTATTGTGCCTCTCATTAAAAACTATACCTTCCTTAATACAGGCCTTACCATAATTTTTAATGGACAGAAATTCATTTCTCGTCATGGCCTGCTTGACCTTTTGCGAGAGAATATGACACAGGAGCCTCTCTACCCTGTTATCCATCTCAAAGGTGATGATATCGAGGTTGCTATTACCCACGTCAATCAGTATGGAGAGGAATATTATTCATTTGTCAATGGCCAACATACCACGCAGGGTGGTACTCACTTGAGTGCATTTAAAGAAGCGGTTTCCCGAACACTTAAAGAATATTTCAACCGAAATTTTGAGTACTCAGATATTCGTAACGGCATGGTTGCAGCCGTGGCGATAAAGGTCGAGGAGCCTGTATTTGAGTCTCAGACTAAGACTAAACTTGGTTCTCGCGATATGGGACCTGACGGACCGACTGTAGCAAAATTTATAAGTGACTTTATTAAGAAGGAACTTGATAACTACCTTCATCGCGAACTCGATACAGCCGAAATCATTCTTAAGAAAGTCCAGGAGAGCGAGCGTGACCGCAAGGCAATGGCAGGAGTCGCAAAGCTTGCCCGTGAAAAAGCCAAGAAAGTTAATCTCCATAATAAAAAACTACTTGATTGCCGTGTGCACCTCAATGATAGTAAGGGAGATGAAGATAAGAAACTTGCTTCAAGCATATTTATCACCGAGGGTGATTCAGCAGCAGGCTCAATAACAAAGATACGCAATGTCGAGACCCAGGCAGTTTTCTCATTGAGGGGTAAACCTCTTAATACTTATGGTGTAACTCAAAAAGTATTGTATGAAAACGATGAGTTTAACCTCTTACAAGCGGCTCTTAACATTGAAGACGGTATTGACGGCTTGCGATATAATAATGTAATTATAGCCACTGATGCCGATGTCGACGGCATGCACATCCGATTGCTGATGATTACTTTCTTCCTGCAGTTCTTTCCTGACCTCATTAAGAAAGGTCATGTCTATGTGTTGCAGACCCCTTTGTTCCGCGTTCGAAATAAAAAGACGGCTAAACGCGGCGCCAAAAAGGCGGCTGATGCCGAGACATATTATTGCTACAACGATGATGAACGCATAGAAGCGATAAATCGTCTGGGTGATAACGCCGAAATAACTCGATTTAAAGGCCTTGGCGAAATTTCACCTGAGGAGTTCCGCGATTTTATTGGTGAAGATATGAGGGTCGACCGTGTGACCCTACGAAAAGAAGACGGTGTTGACGCCTTACTCGAATTTTACATGGGTAAAAATACGATGGAGCGTCAGAATTTTATCATAGAAAACCTTGTTATTGAAGATGACAGCGAAATCGTCAAGCAATAAGCAAAATAAACACATTGCTTTCTTTGCAGGCTCATTTGACCCATTTACAATTGGTCACGCTTCTGTTGTAGAGAGAGCATTGCATCTTTTTGATGCAATAGTGATTGGTATCGGTATTAATCCGCTGAAAACATCGTCAATGGAAGCGGAGCGACGCGCTAAAGCAATCGTTAATTTATATGAGTCAGAGCCGCGTGTGACAATTCATACATATACAGGCCTTACTACCGATGCGGCGCGTGAGGTTGGAGCGAGCTGTTTGCTGCGCGGTGTGAGGTCGGTAAAAGATTTTGAATATGAGCGAGATATGGCTGAAATAAATCGTCAGCTATCTGGCTTGGAAACAGTTTTGCTTTACAGCCTTCCAGACCACGCTGCTGTTTCGTCGTCAGTCGTAAGAGAGCTCCAGGCTTTTGGCAAAGACGGGGCTAGAGTCCTGCAACGTTAATAATCGGGGAAAAGTTAGATAAAGCCGATGACGCCTATTCGAATGATAGCGCCTCGCTCTATCACTTTTTAGGGGT
>CAMWQZ010000345.1 GCA_947176515.1 uncultured Bacteroidales bacterium
CCATTAGCCCTATTGAGTCCTACCCATCTGTCACAAATTTTCCAAAAAACAGCCCAAACATTTGCAACAATAGAATATTTTTCGATAACTTTGTGCTTGTTATTTAGATAATAGTAGCAAAGTAGTATTGATATTCCTGATTTATATTATATGAAAAAGCAAACCTTGGTGATTCTCAATCCTCACGGTTGCCGTATCTTTTATTAACCAATTAATTTCATTGCAAATGAAGAAATCTCTACTTTTCTGTTTAGCGGTAGCCACTTGTGTCAGCCCGATGATGGCTGAAACCAAAACTCCGACAATCTACCCCAATGCATCATTCCAACATATTTCTGCGAATGGTCGTTTCATTGTTTCTGAACTTTACGGAACAGTCACTATTTATGATTTATTTGAGGATACAAGCGAAATTTTTGACCCGGGTGAATATTTTGAAAACGAATACTCTCTCGGTCTGGGAAATTGCATTACGGCTGATGGTAGCGTCATATTAGGTGGTACTAATAGTTTGGACGCTGCATATTTAGAAAACGGCGAATGGGTGCAGCTCAATGTTCCCGACTCTAATAAGACAAATCTTTGCAACGGTATTACTGCCGACGGCTCACGCATTTGCGGTAGCGTTGGTCTCAACAATATGACTACTGATGATGTAATTATGCAGGTTCCGGCATATTGGAATCGTAATGCTAATGGTGACGGCTATGGTGAATGTCACGTTTTGCCCTACCCGACTAAAGACTTCTTCGGAGGCAAGCCTCAATACGTAACAGCCGTTTCTATTTCGAATGATGGTAAAACCATTGTTGGACAGGTGCAATTCTCAAGTGGCTTTATGGCCGCTCCCATTGTATATAAAGAGGATGCAGATGGCAACTGGAGCTACTCTTCCCCACTAAGTCTCTTTTTAATCCAAATGAGATTCCAGCTGTTGAAAATCCTGGCGAAGCACCTGAATATCCTGACCCAAAACCATTTATGACGGAAGAAAATAGAGCCGCATACCAAGATGCCTACGACCAGTTCCTTTGGCCAAATCCAGATGATTACTTGACAGAAGAAGGCAAAGCCAAATACGATGCTGCACTTGAAAAATACAACTCTGAATTCGACCAATGGCAGGCGAAATTTAATGATTTCATGGATTATCAGTTTGCAGTGATTGAAGATTCTCCAAATTTTCTATTTAACAACGTTCTTCTTTCTACAGATGCTCAGTTCATCGTTTCTTCACTTCTTAAAGAAGTTCCTAACGACAACCCTATGTCTTGGGCCCCAACCAAAACCGTCTACACTCCTTGCACAATCGACATCGCTACCGGAGAATTAAAGACTGTAGACACTGACCTTTCCCTCCTTTCTTGTGGAGTCGCTGACAACGATGTAATTCTTGCTTTCAATGGTGTAGGCGAGATTCCAATGACTGGTTATATAATCAAAGGCGATGAAGTCCAGACTATTGAAGAATATATCACATCTAAGATTCCCTCTTATGGAGAATGGATTAAGAGGAATCTAACTCATGAAATGAGCTCTTGGGATATGGAAAACGAAGAAGAAATATATGAAGAATTCACTTTCACCGGCATGCCAGTCGCTACTCCTGATTTGGGTGTAATCGCATTCTGGAATGATTGCCCATGGGACGACTTCTCATATGCTGAGGGCGTAGTCTTCGATATGGCTCAGACAAGCGGTGTCGTTTCTATCGCTGCCAACGCTAAAGACCTTTCGTTCTCTGACGGCGAACTTAACATTCCTGCTGGCTTCGCATCTGTTGAAGTATTCAACCTTAGCGGCGCTTGCGTGAAGACTGTCAGCGGCGTTGAAGGCTCTGTTAAACTTAACCTCGCCAACGGCGTTTACATCGCTAAGGGTACTCGCGTTGACGGATCTGTTTCAGTCATCAAACTTTCTAAATAATTGAACTATAAGAAATAAACAAAATCGCAATTCACGGCATGAAGTCTCCTCGCGAGGCCATGCCGTGATTTTCGGTGCTTTAAGGTAATCATTTTCAAATCTGCTTATGAAAAAGTTTCTGACTATCGCGGCTGTTATGCTCGCCGCCTTGATTATGGCGCCTGCTACTTCGGCTCAGCTTCCAAACATCAACGTTAAAGACACCAAAGGCAACACCGTCAACGTTGCCAAGCTCAATAACGGTGGCAAGCCTATGATTATAAGCTTCTTCGCCACATGGTGCAAACCTTGCCTGCGTGAGCTCCATGCCATCGCCGACCTCTATCCCGATTGGAAGGACGAAACCGGCGTGAAGATGTATATCGTCTCTATCGACGACGCGCAGAACACCTCAAAGGTTAAGCCCCTTGTCGATGCCGAAGGCTGGGAATATGAAGTGCTGCTCGATGCCAACAGCGACTTTTTCCGCGCTATGGGTCTGCAGTCTGTCCCCCACATCATGGTCATCGACGGTAACGGCAAAGTCGCCTACACTCATTCAGGCTACACTGACGGCTCTGAAAACCAACTCATCGAAATCGTTCGCAAACTCAACGCCAAGAAATCTAAAAAATAAGAAATGAAACGAACTGCTTTATCAACCGTTTTTGTCGGCGCCACCCTCTTGGCGTCTGCCTTCACCGTCGGTGGAGACAATGGCGTGGCTTTTCACGGGAGCGTCCAGGCTGACGTGCTTTTCCCACAGGAAGACGAATCGATAGGCACAGGTACTTACAACGATAAAGTATTGTTTAACACCTATGCCGACATGAACATGATGAGCAGATATGTCGATGC
>CAMWQZ010000346.1 GCA_947176515.1 uncultured Bacteroidales bacterium
ACTACACCAAGGGTGAAGTTCCCGTTAACCACCTCTTCCAGCAGTATGTCATGCTCAAAAACGCCATCCGCGAAATGGGCGGCTACGAAGCTGACGAAAAAATCGATTAATCGGCTCGCTTGCCCTGACAACGGGCACTGCGCGCCTCCAAACTCATAACCCATTCAACTGGGGCTGCACCTTATCATAGGCGCAGCCTCTTTTATTATATTCTCGGCATCATACATTCAAAATTATTTCGTATTTTTGCATATTATGAATACCGACATAAAACAATCAACCCAATGGTTTCGCCGCTACTTCTCGCTTATTTCCATAGGCGTGATTGGCGTCATAGTCTATATGATATTTTTTAGCGACACCTCGGTTGTTAATAAAATTGAGTATCAGCGCATCATCGACAGCCTTCGCACAGAAGTCGAGCTCAATCGCGACTCAATGCTCTATTACAAACACCTCAACTCGCTGATTACTACTGATCCCGAAGTGATGGAGCGCGTTGTGCGCGAACAACACAACATGAAGCGCCCCGATGAAGACGTGTTTGTATTCACCAAAAAGTAGCAAATTTATTCCATAAATAATGAAAGAAAAAACGCTTTACCTGCTCTCCACCTTAGGATTTCTGATGATAGCTGCCGCGATGGTAGTTCCTCTTGTTCAAGGCCCGTATTACACTGGCGAATGGTATAAATATCTTTATGCTGCCGGAGCGGTCATAATGTTTATATGCTCGCTGATGTCTCCTTATCGCGGCAAGGACAACAAGCTCCGCCGCCTTTATCGCATCCAGAGCTGGGGAGCGATTATGTTCTGCGCGGCGACTTTCTTCCTCTTCTGGCCGGGGGGTACAATGCGCGACTGGATTGCCTTCACACTTGCCGGAGCCATAATCCGTGCTTATTCTAATTTTGCCATCGTGGCACGCCAACGCAAGATTGCCACAGGCGACAAATAACCTAACTTTTTCTGATGGCAAAAAAGATAGTCGAAACTCCGCTCATGAAGCAGTATGCCGAGATGAAGCAAAAACATCCCGACGCCATCCTGCTTTTCAGAGTTGGTGACTTTTATGAAACCTTTTCCGACGATGCGATTGCCGCATCTGAAATCCTCGGCATCACCCTCACTCGGCGCGCCAACGGTTCGGCGCAATATGTCGAACTCGCCGGTTTTCCCCACCACGCACTCGACACATATCTGCCGAAACTCGTCCGTGCAGGCAAACGTGTAGCTATTTGCGAACAGCTCGAAGACCCAAAGATGACAAAAAAGCTCGTCAAGCGAGGCATCATCGAGCTTGTCACTCCGGGCGTGGCGATGAACGACAACGTTCTTTCTCACCGCGAGAATAACTTCCTTGCTGCCGTCCACTTTAACAAGTCATCGGTCGGAGTGGCGTTCCTCGACATCAGCACCGGCGAATTTCTCACAGCTGAAGGTTCAGCCGACTATGTCGATAAGATATTGGGCAACATGGAGCCAAAAGAGCTCCTCGTGCAGCGAGGCTATCGCAGTCAAGCCGAGGAAAGCTTCACGTCAAAAACCATAACGTTTGAACTTGAAGACTGGGTATTCACATCTGATGCAGCAAACGAGCGTTTGCGCAAGCAGTTTGAAACCGCATCACTCAAAGGCTTCGGCATTGACCGCATGCACGACGCAATTATAGCAGCCGGAGCTATACTCCACTACCTCGACCTCACTCAGCATCGCCAGACCTCTCACATTACATCAATATCGCGTATCGAGGAGAGCGCCTACGTTCGCCTCGACAGATTCACCGTTCGCAACCTCGAACTTATTGATGCTCTTGACGAAGGCGGAAAGAGTCTACTAAGCGTACTCGACCGCACGGTCAGCCCTATGGGCGGCCGCATGCTTCGCCGTTGGATTCTATTTCCTCTTAAGGACCCAAAAGCAATCAACAACCGACTTGACGTTGTAGAGTATTTTTTCCGTGACCCAGACCGCCGCGACGAACTCCGCGAAGAGCTCGAACACGTCGGCGACCTCGAGCGTCTCGTGTCAAAAGTCGCGACCGAGCGCATATCTCCTCGAGAAATGCTCCAGTTACGCAACGCCCTGCGCGCCATCGAACCAATACGGGCTTTGTGCCTGTCGTCTGACCAGGCCGCACTAAAATCAATCGGCGAGCAACTCAACCCGTGTCCTACCATCCGCGACCGCATTAGCCGCGAAGTGAGAGAAGACGCCCCGATAGCCGTTAATCGCGGCGAAGTCATTGCCGATGGCGTAAACGCCGAGCTCGACGATTTACGCCGCATAGCCTATCAGGGAAAAGATTACCTTCTAAACATCCAGCAACGCGAAATAGCCGCCACAGGAATCACATCTCTCAAAATTGGCTATAACAATGTATTCGGATATTACATTGAAGTGACCAATACCCACCGCGACAAAGTTCCGTCAGAGTGGATCAGAAAGCAGACTCTCGTCAACGCCGAGCGATACATCACTCAGGAACTTAAGGAGTATGAGGAAAAGATTCTTGGCGCACAAGAAAAAATCGAAAGCATACAGTCGCGCCTTTACTCAGAACTTATCGCTGCAGTCGCTCAGTACATTCCGGCACTCAAAGTCAATGCTTCGATGCTTGCCCGTCTCGACGTACTGCTGTCGTTCACTCGCGTGGCAGCTGAAAACCGCTACTGCCGACCTGTTGTCGATGATTCACTCGTCATTGACCTCGTGGAAGCTCGTCACCCCGTCAT
>CAMWQZ010000347.1 GCA_947176515.1 uncultured Bacteroidales bacterium
CAATGCAGGCTTCAACGCATCAATGCCTATTATCGCACCTCAATTATGGCAGTCAATGAAACTGACCGATAGTCAGATTCGCCGCAGCGTTGAGCAAGCCCGTTCTTCACGCCTCGAGCTCGTCAACCAGGTAAAAAGCGCCTATTATACGCTCCTTCTTGCCGAAGACTCTCGACGCGTGATAATCGAAAGCTACGACATGGCCAAGCTAAATCATGAAATCTACACCAAGAAACATCAAGTCGGCGCAGCTTCTGACTACGATGTGCTTCGCACATCCGTAGCGATGAAAAACATTGAGCCTGAACTAATGCAATCTGAAATCGCCATCAAACAGGCTCGACTGCAGCTACTGATACTAATGGGGCTTGACGCGTCATTCGACTTTTCTACCGAAGAAGGACTGTCGGCTTATGAGAGCTCTATGTATGACACAGCTTTAGCAATCAGCCGCGATTACAGCCTTAACCCTTCGCTTATACTCAACGAAATAGACAGCAAGATTGCTCATCGCAATGTAGCCATTCAACAGGCCGCATGGTTCCCGACTCTCGCGCTCTCGGCAAACTACAATTGGACGTCAATGAACAACGGTGCTCCATTTAAAAACCTTCGTTGGACACCCTACTCTACCATCGGTTTTTCACTTTCATTCCCAATTTTCGAAGGCGGTCAGCGCTATTCGCGTATCCGTCAAGCTAAAATTCAGGCTGCTGAACTGACTTTACAACGTGAAAACCTGCAACGAAGCATCGATTCGCAGGTCACGCTCGCCATTGACAATATCAACGTCAATATCAAACAGATTGCATCGTGCTCTGAAAGCGTCGCCGAAGCCGAGCGTGCTCACGACATCATGCAGCAGAGTTTCGAAATCGGAGCCGCTTCATATCTCGACCTCCGTGACTCTGAACTATCGCTGACTCGTGCACGCCTCGCTCGTTTTCAGGCTATCTATAACTTCCTCGTAGCTCACAGCGAACTCGAGCTACTCCTTGGCAATGCTCCAATCGAAAAATATACAACCCAGAATTAATATAACAACAAATATGAACCTTACTATCCGCCACTCTTTGCACATAGTTGCTCTGGCAGCATTAACGTCTGCCTTTACTTCTTGCTCTAAAAAGGAAACAGCCCAGACCGAAACAGTTGAAGAAGAACTGCCTAAGGTCGAAGTTAACGTTGTCACAGCGCGCGATGTGCCACAAGTCAACGACTATACTGCTACCGTCGAGGCAGACAATATCAATAATATAGCTCCGGCCACTCCTAACCGCATTAAAACTATTAGCGTTGAGGTCGGCGACCATGTCCGCAAAGGCCAGACACTTGTCACTCTCGATCAGGCGACAAGCGACCAGCTCAAAATCAATCTCGACCAGATTCAGCGCGAATATGACCGCGCCGTCAAATTGCTTGAAATCGGCGCTGGCACTCAGCAAGCAGTCGACCAGCTCAAAGCTCAGCTCGATGCGGCCAAGTCACAGTATGGCAACCTTATTGAAAACACCGTCCTCACCTCTCCTATCAGCGGCGTTGTCACAGCGCGAAACTATGACCCGGGCGACATGACCGGCAATCTCCCGATACTCACAGTTGGACAGCTCTCTCCCGTTGTAAAAGTGATGATTAATGTGACCGAAAGCGACCTTGCAAAGATACGCCCCGGTATGCCTGTCACAGTAGCATTTGACGCTTTCGAAGGCGAGACATTCGATGGCAAAGTTGCGCGTATCTATCCCACAGTCGACACATCGACACGTACTTTCCAAACCGAAATTCTCATTTCGAACCCCGGCGAACGCATTCTCCCCGGCATGTTTGCGCGTGTCAGCGTTGACCTCGGCAGCCGCTACAATGTTGTCGTCCCTGACCGTGCAATCGTAAAGCAGACCGGTTCTGGCAATCGCTATGTTTATGTGCTCCATAATGGCAAAGTCGACTTCGAGCGTGTCGAACTTGGCCGACGCCTTGGCGACGCCTACGAGCTAATATCAGGCGTGAATTCCGGCGACACAGTCGTTATTTCTGGTCAGACACGCTTGGCCGACGGCGTTGAAGTCGAAGTCATTTGAGTAAACTAATCTGATTTTTAATAAACCAACACATTATATTATATATGAGTCTTTACGGCAACGCAGTCAAACGGCCTATCATGACGACACTATGTTTCGTGGCTGTCGTCATTCTCGGTCTTTTTTCGCTGACCACCCTTCCGATTGACCTTTACCCCGATATCGACACTAACACCTTGATGGTTATGACCACTTATCAAGGTGCGAGTGCACAGGACATCGAGCAGAACGTTACTCGTCCGCTCGAGAACGTCCTTAACTCTGTCAATGACCTTAAACACATCACTTCCAAGTCAAGAGAGAATATTTCTGTAATCACCCTCGAGTTTGAATATGGCAAAGATATCGACGTGCTGACAAACGATGTCCGCGACAAACTCGACCTTGTCTCCTCGGCTCTACCTGATGACGCGGAGACGCCCATCATCTTCAAATTCTCGTCCGACATGATTCCTATCCTGCTCCTTTCCGTGCAGGCTGACGAAAGCATGCCCGGTCTTTACAAGATTCTTGACGAAGCTGTAGCTAATCCATTGGCTCGTATAAATGGCGTGGGTTCGGTCTATATTTCGGGCGCGCCAAAACGCGAAATCCACATTTATGTCGACCCGGTCCGGCTCGAAGATTACAATCTGACTATCGAACAGATTGCATCAG
>CAMWQZ010000348.1 GCA_947176515.1 uncultured Bacteroidales bacterium
GTATATCGGTGAGCAGATATTTATTGCACGGCGCCAGCACATTGTTAATCTTGTTGTAGCTCGACATTATGGTCCACGGATTTGCCTCCTCGACGGCTATCTGGAAGCCTCGCAGATAGATTTCACGCAGCGCGCGGTCTGACAGCAGGGCGTTGATACCGCTGCGATGAGTCTCTTGATTGTTGACAGCAAAATGCTTTAGCGATGTGCCGACGCCGTTACCCTGCACACCGCGGATATATGCCGCAGCAATCTTGCCGGCGAGCACCGGGTCCTCGGAATAGTATTCGAAATTGCGGCCGCAGAGAGGCGAGCGCATGATATTCATGCCAGGGGCAAGAAGGATGTCGACGCCATATTCTTTCACCTCGTTGCCCAAGGCTGCTGTCACATCCTCAACCAGCGCGGTGTCCCAGCTCGCAGCCAGCGATGAGCCGGTCGGGAAGGCCGTGCAGTAATAGGTGTTTTTGTCGCCTTCGCGAGTCGGCTGAATGCGTAGTCCGGCCGGCCCGTCGGCAAACATAAATATTGGCACTCCGAGACGCGCCACGCCGTAGGTCTCTCCGGCTGCACCCTGAACGCGTCCGCGCGAAAATGCGGTTACTGCTCCGGGAACGGCTTCTGGAACATCATCAATAGAAGTCGAATTGTCGTTGGGAATAAATTCACGAACCGGCATGCCGGGGGTGCCGCCGGGTCCATAATTCGTTCCGCGGCGAGTGCCGACTACGAAATTAACCTTCTCTTCGAGGGTCATAGCCTTGATAACATCCTCGACAGGGTCAACGCCAAACTGAGGCAGACGTTCAGCTCCCACGCTCGACCCACTCGCCACAGCGAGCAATCCGCAACCTAATATCATTTTTTTCATAACCTTGTAATCATTTGCATTAAGATTACAAAGCTACGAATAAAATTTCATTATACAATCAGGGCGATGGCGATGCCGGCGAAGATTAGGACGAAGTTGCCGACGGCGTATGTCACTGTGTAGCCCATTGCCGGGAGGGTGCTGTCGAGTGAGTCCTGGACTGCACCGAGGGCAGCCACCGCGTTGCGGCTTCCGGCGGCACATCCAAGAGTGACGGCGGCAGGAAATTTAAACACGTATCGTCCGAGCAAAATAGACAGTATGAGTGGCACAGTCGTGCAGACCACGCCGACCAGCAGAATGCTCACGCCGACTTCTCGCAATCCGGCAACGAAACTGGGCCCGGCTGAAAGACCGACAACGGCGATAAACATATTCAGGCCGAAATTATCCATCAGCCAGACGACGGGGCGAGGGATGCGTCCGAATGTCGGACGGCGGTTGCGCAGCCACCCGAGGAACAGGCCGGCGAGCAGTGCGCCACCACTTGTGCTGATTGAGAGTGGTATGCCGCAGCATGTTATTGAAAGAGCGCCGATAAGGCAACCGATGGCGATGCCGAGGCCAATAAAGACCATGTCGCTCGAGTCGCCGTCGCGGTCGGCATAACCGATTTCGGGGATTGCCTCTGCAACATGCTCGGGGAGGCCCACGAGGGTCAGCACGTCGCCGCGTTCGAGCATGGTCTTTGAGCGCAAGGGCAGGCTGACGTCATTACGGGTGATGCTCTTAATCATCACGCCTCTCATATATGGCTCTTGGCGGAGCATACCGATGGTCATGCCCTTGGCTCCGCCTTTGCTCACGGTCACCGGCAGGTTTTCGGCTGCGAAGTTCAGGACGTCGTGGTCAACGACTTCCGGGCCAATCATTTCGGCTTCGGCTACGACTGTCTCGCGATGACCGCCGATAACGACTATATCGTTGCGGTTGATTTTAGTGTCGGGGCGCGCGTCGACGATGCAGCCTCTGACGCGCAGTCGCTCGATGAACAGTCTGAGATTTTGATTGCGGAACATGCGCTCCAGCTCCCTGACTGTCCTTGGGCGATGGAATAATTCGCTTTCAGCGCGATATGCTCTGAACGATATTGGGCGATTGGCAACGATTCGGCCCGGTTCGACTTCAAACTCTCCCTGATCCATTTCTGCCTCCATCTCTGCGGTCTCTTTCTTAACCTTTTTAATGCCGCCGAGCAGCATGGGGCCGAGATTGGCGATTATCCATGCCGAACCGATTGTTCCGAAGACGTATGTTATGGCGTAGGGCGCAGCCATCATGCCGATAAGATGCTTCTGGGTGTCGGCGTCGAGCCCCATCGAGCGCAGGGTGTCACTGCCGACACCGAGCACAGCCGAAATGGTCTGAGAACCAGCAAAAAGGCCGAGCGCCGTGCCTTTGTTATAGCCCATTGTCCACGCCATGCCTACGCATACGCCTACGCAGATTAGCCCTTCGACAACAGCGAAGCAAATCTGCTTCACGCCTTCGCCTTTGAGCGATCTAAAAAATTGAGGGCCTACGCTATATCCTATGGCAAAAAGAAACAGCATGAAAAACACGCTTTTGATTGGCTCGGATATCTCGATGCCAATCTGGCCGATGACTACGCCTACGAGGAGCGTAGCGGTTACGGGCCCGAGAGAAAAAGACTTGAATTTCAGGTTGCCCAGCCAAAAGCCAAGGCCAATGGTGAGAAACAACGGTATCACCGCGTTGTCGCGTAAAATTTCTGCAAGATAGTCAAACATGTGATGAAAAATTATATATTTTTAAAACAACGCATTGCAGCCTAATGTTGTCGCGTCTTTGGTAGAATGTCGTTATTTTATTACCTTTGCGGCACATAACTGACCATAAA
>CAMWQZ010000349.1 GCA_947176515.1 uncultured Bacteroidales bacterium
AGGGTGTACGGGTTAGGTCGATGCCCGAAAAATCGTCGCCAGCTGAAGAGAGGGCTTCGCGGAGGCCGTTAATCTTGTCGGTCGCCATTGCCTTCAGGTCGTTGATGGCCTGGCCAATAGTGCGTTTCTGGTCGGCTGGAACCGAACGGAAATCGTTCATAAGCGCCGGAACAAGGCCTTTCTTGCTAAGATATTTGATGCGAAGAACTTCTACTTCGTCAAGATTTGCGGCTGTAAGCCCTTCAATTTCTGTCTTTAGGCTGTTAATTTTGTCTAACATTGCAAATACATTTCTTTTATTAGCGCAAAATTACAAAAAAAAGTCGGTTTCAAGCCTTTTACGGGCGATTTTTGACGATTTAGTGCTTGTTAAAAGCGATGAGCCTACAAATTTGTGTAATATCGGGTTGTAATAAGCGCTAATTTTGCCTCAGTTTAAAAACAATTAAAAAACAACAGCTATGAAAAAATTCACAAAACAGATTTCAGAGATTATCATCCACTGCACGGCTACTCCGGCAGGGCGCGACCTACACGCGGTGGACATTACGCGCTATCACCGTGAACGCGGTTTCGAAACCATAGGCTATCATTACCTTGTCACGATTGACGGCATGGTAGAGCAGGGCAGGGCGCCAGAATATATAGGCGCACACTGCCTCGGGCATAATGACCGCTCAATCGGAGTTGCCTACGTCGGCGGCACTACCGCCGACATGAAGCCTGCTGATACGCGAACAGATGCGCAACGACGTGCACTTGGCAAGCTTGTTGCAGAACTGCGCCGGCGCTATCCTCGCGCAACGATTCACGGTCACTGTGAGTTTGCCGCTAAGGCTTGTCCATGTTTTGATGCAAAAGCAGAGTACGCAACCCTTTAATTAAATTATTCTTATGAAATCACGTTGTCTTTTGGCACTCTCGGTTATTGTGAGCGCGATGCTGTCATGCGGTCATCGCACCGTGAAGTCATCTGCAATTCACTCCGACTCGCAATCAGTCAGTGTCGGACGAGTGGCGGTCTGCGACTCTGCAACAATGCAACGACTGCTCAACGCATCTATACGGCAGCCTAAGATTGTCATCTTTCGCGGCCATGCGTCTGGCGACACGTCGGTAGTGGTGATAAGTGCCGACGAGATTGTCGTCGGCGATAGTATTGCGATAACGTCGACAGCGGTTAGAAACGAGTCAGACTCAGCGAGCATGAGTCAGGCCGTCGTAGAGCAATCGCAAGAAAAAGCATCCACGCCGCGGCGACTGTGGGCGTGGATGCTTGTGGCGTTTGGAGCGCTCGTGGCGCTTATTGTCCTATCATGGCGAGGAACTGGTTCTCGTCGATAATCGGAATACCCAGGCTCTGGGCTTTTTCGAGTTTTGCGGGTCCCATGTTCTCGCCGGCTAATACATAATCGGTTTTCTTAGAAATCGCCGACACGTTTTTGCCGCCATTCATCTCAATCATCTTCTTATACTCGTCGCGGCTGTAACGCGAAAACACACCGCTGATGACAAATGACTTGCCGCCAAGCATATCGGTGCGTCCTTCGCTGCTCTCCTCAGCCATCGCCATCTGCACGCCTGCTGCGCGAAGGCGCTCGATATTCTGTCGGTTTGACTCAACGGCAAAGTAAGCGATGATGCTGTCGGCTATGCGTGGGCCGACGTCTTCGATGCCCATCAGCTCGGTCTGTGACATTTCGGCGAGCCGGTCAATCGACCCGGCCGACCTTGCAATCTTGCGCGCCGTGGTCTCGCCGACAAATGGAATTGATAAGGCGAACAGCACACGGTCGAACCCCACGCTCTTGCTTGCCTCCAGACCTTCGAGCACACGCTCGGCGCTCCTCGGGCCGCAGCCTGCGAGCGTAAGTAGCTGCTGCTTGGTCAAATCGTAGAGGTCAGCCGGAGTACGAACCATGCCGGCGGCAAACAGGGCGGCAGCCGTTTCGTCGCCGACGCCGTCGATATTCATCATGCGGCGGCTGACAAAGTGCTCGATGCGTCCGATAATCTGAGGCGCGCAGCCATAGGTGTTCGGACATAGCCACGCGGCTTCACCCTCGACGCGCACAAGCGGTGTGCCGCACACGGGGCAGTGGCTCACAAACTTAACCGGCACGGCACTGCGACGCCTTGCGGCAGTGTCAACGCCCGTGATTTTCGGTATGATTTCGCCGCCTTTCTCCACATAGACCATGTCGCCCTCATGGATGTCGAGCGAGCGCATGATATCAGCGTTGTGGAGCGAAGCGCGTTTGACAATCGTGCCGCTGAGCAGCACGGGCTCGAGATTTGCCACCGGGGTGATATAGCCGAGACGCCCGACGTCAAACGACACGAAGCGCAGGCGCGTCAGCGCTCTTTCGGCAGCAAACTTATAGGCTATCGCCCAACGCGGCGACTTGGCGGTGAAGCCAAGGTTGAGTTGCTGACGGAGAGAATTGATTTTGAACACGAGGCCATCGGTCGCCACGGGCAGCTCCTTGCGTGCCGTGTCCCAATGGTTGATATATCGGTCGACCTCAGTAATGTCGTGAAGCTCGGTCATAGCGTCGGACACCTTGAAGCCCCATCGGCGCGCAGCCATCATATTGTCATAATGGTTGTCGTAGGGCAGGTTCTCGCCTAATAGATAGTAGAAGTAGGCGTCGAGGCCGCGAGAGGCTACGATTGTCGGGTTGAGCATCTTTATCGTTCCGGCGGCCGCATTGCGCGGATTGGCGAAGAG
>CAMWQZ010000350.1 GCA_947176515.1 uncultured Bacteroidales bacterium
CGCCATGCCCACCATTGTATTGCGAGCGGACCATCGATGCGATTAACTTCTTCGTCGTACGTGAAGATAACGTCTGGCCAAGTATAAAATAGTGCGCCAATATATTTCTCAAATTCCGAGCGAGAGAAGTCAGAAAAGTCGCTGTCAGCATCGGGGAAACGGCAATAGTCGAGCGAAAAGCCGTCTATGTCGTAATTTCTGACGAGCTCCATTATAAGGTTGAGGGCGTATTGCTGCACTTCGGGAAGGGCAGGGTTGAGGAACACGGCCGCTTTACGGGTGTCGCGCATGTCACTGAAAGAGCCATCGGGTCGGCGCTCGATGGCGAGCCATTTATCATAAACGGTGTCCTGATAACACATGCCGCGTTGCCAGTAGGCAGAGCCGCACGGCATAATTGAGAATGATGCTGAAAGGCGCATGTCGCGTTTGTGGCACTCGTCAATGAAAAATTGCAGATAATCCCATTCGCGGCCGAGAGGCTCGTCTGTGACGCCTTCGATGTAGTCGAGATATGGCAGGTATTGGCTGCGGTAAAGCACTTTGCCATAGTTTGGCTTGACGTCGAGGACGACATGATTTATTCCTGCGTCACGAGCCTTGTCGAGATACCAAGTTATGCTGTCTTGATTAGAAAAACGAACGAAGTTGGCATCGGCGGCAATGGTGATATAGACTTCCGGTTCGGGTTCTAAAGTTTTGTGAGAGCATGAAACAAATAGGGCCGTCAAGAATGAGAGCAAGAGAAATGATTTCTGCATGGTATCTATTTTCGGAATGTGATTAAACGATTATAAATGAAGTTTGTTACGGTATAGACGCAACAGCCAATGAGTGTGGCGATAGCGTAGCCCGAAATGACAATCAAGCCAGTGTCAATCAGCAAATCGCCGAGAGGAGATGTGTTGAGTGCGACAACGGTTATGAGTTGGAGTGAGTAGCAAAGGAGAAATCCGCAACCGAAGCGCAAGGCTTCACGACGGTAGTGGCCGACGGTGTTAAAGACCCACTGTTTGTTCCACAAAAATGAGTTTATGACACCTAAAATGTAGCCGATGGCGTTTGAAACATATTGATTGATGCCGAGCAGCGATTTACATAGAAATATAGCGCAGAGTGTGACGAGGGTATTCATCACACCTACAAGGCAAAATTTTATGAACTGAGCGACGCGGCTATCAGGCGTGTTGTCCATCTTTGAATTGTTGATCGTCAGGAAGTGATTTTTCGTCGACTTTCAGAATCGGCAGCGACCAGTCATAGTGGACGGCAAGGACTCGCAGGCCGACAATGGTAATGGCACAGATTGCCTGAGGAATCCAGATCGGTGCGTCAATCAACGAAACGAGGTAATAGGCTACACCACCGGCGAGACACGCGGTAGCGTAGATGTCTTTGCGGAAGAAAAGCGGTTCTTCGTTGATAAGGATGTCGCGGATAATGCCGCCGAATGAGCCTGTGATTATGCCCATTACAATTGCCACCCACATGGGGTAGCCGGCAGCAAGGGTCTTTTGTATACCGACGACCACGAAGAGCGCGAGACCGATTGCGTCGAAGATAAAGAGTGTGCGCATGCCACGCACGAGCGCCTGGCGAAACACAATCACGGTGGCGAGTGCAAGCCCTGTTACGCCGAGATAGCGGAACGACAGCATCCAGAATACAGGGATGTCAAGGAGAACGTCGCGGACAGTACCACCGCCAATCGCGGTTACGAGACCGACAACGTATGCGCCGAACCAGTCGAAGCGTTTGGCGGCGGCAAGGCGGATGCCAGAGATAGCGAAGGCAATAGTGCCGAGCACTTCGATGATGGTGATGAAAAGTTGGTCGCCGTTCATGACTCGTTATCGTTTTTTTGATAGTAACGACAAAATGGCCGCAATTCACATTCGAGACAGAGAGGGCGACGCGCCTTGCAGACATAACGTCCGTGGAGTATCAGCCAGTGGTGGGCGCGTGCGATTTTGTTTTCGGGTATATATTTAATGAGTTCCTTTTCGGTAGTGAGTGGTGTGCGGCTGTTGGTAGTCAGGCCGATGCGCTCGGCTACTCGGAAAACGTGAGTGTCGACCGCCATCGCCGGCTTGTTGTAGACTACAGAGAGAATGACATTAGCAGTCTTGCGTCCTACGCCCGGCAGCGACATGAGGTCGTCGATTGAGTCGGGCACTTCGCCGCCGAAACGCTCAGTGAGCATTTTGGCCATGCCGAGGAGCGAGGTGGTCTTATTGTTGGGGTAGGAACAGGAACGTATCAGTTCGAACACTTCGTCGCGCGAAGCCACGGCGAGGTCGGCCGCGGTCGGAAATCGCTCGAAGAGGGGTGGGGTGATGATATTGACACGCTTGTCGGTGCACTGGGCAGATAAAATCACGGCAACCAACAACTGATATGGATTGTCGTAATGTAACTCTGTCTGAGCCTCGGGCATCATATGCTCGAAGCGCTCCATGACCAGACGGTAACGGTCAGCTTTTTTCATCAATGAGCCGAAGTAAATTCTTCGAGGAAGCGAGTGTCGTTCTCAGAGAACATGCGCAGGTCCTTGACCTGATATTTGAGGTTGGTGATGCGCTCTACGCCCATGCCGAGGGCAAAGCCTGAGTAGACTTTAGAGTCGATGCCACATGCGTCGAGCACGTTGGGGTCGACCATGCCGCAGCCGAGGATTTCGACCCAGCCGGTGTGCTTGCAAACGAGCAGCCTTTGCCGCCGCAGAGGTT
>CAMWQZ010000351.1 GCA_947176515.1 uncultured Bacteroidales bacterium
GATTCAGCTTAAGATTAAAGGCGATGACGCGGCAACACTTCAGGCTGTGGCCGACACAGTAGCGGCTGTAGCTCGCAAAGTGCCCGGACTAAGAAATGTACGCACCTCACTTGGAAATCCGCTTGCATCAGCAGCCGTTGTGCCAGATAACACCAGAGCTGAGCGTCTCGGGCTCAACTCGACACTCATGGAAACCACACTTGCAATGCGCTATTCTGCCGGACTGCCTGTTGCAACAGTGTGGGAAGGTGATTATGGCATACCTGTGACCCTTAAGACCGAGACATCGCACCGCAGCAATGTGGATGAACTCGAACGAGAACCTATGCCGGTAATCGGTTTAGGAACTGTGCCGCTGCGTCAGGTATCATCAATTGAGCCAGAATGGCATCCGGGGATGTTGACACATTACAACGGAACGCCGACAGTGTCAGTGATGGCTGAAGTGCAACGCAACATCAACGTTATTGACCGCACTGAAGCTCTAATGGACAGCATCAGCCATATAGACATGCCATCAGAGGTCAGTCTCGAACGCGGAGGCGAATGGGAGAACACTATGGATACCTTGCCTGAAATTCTTTCAGGCCTGGCAATGGCAGTAGCTATAATCTTCTTTATCCTGCTATTCCACTACGCACAAGCCGACACGGCAGTGCTGTTGTTACTCTCCCTCCTCCTGTGCATGCCTGGAGCAGCAGCAGGTCTGATGATACAGGACACTGCCCTATCGCTAACATGTGTGCTTGGCATCGTTTCACTGATGGGTATACTTGTAAGAAATGCAATAGTGCTTCTCGATTATGCTGAAGAGCTTAGAAATCAAGGCCAATCGGTTCATGACGCCGTGCTCAACGCATCGAAACGCAGAATGCGCCCGATTTTCCTTACTTCGGCAGCCGCAACAATGGGTGTGCTCCCGATGGTAACCGGTAGCAGCGCATTGTGGAAACCTATGGGTGTAGTGATTTTCTGGGGCACTCCAATCACAATGATATTTATTCTCACAGTAATTCCTGTCGCCTACAGTATGATGAAATCACGTCAGAAAGGTGCAGACAAACCTCTGGCCGAACCTCTCGAAACTCATCTTATGTGATTGACAAACTATTAAAACGCTAATAAAATGAAACTTACCAAATATATCATAATCAGCAGCGTTGCAATATCATTGTCAGGGATTGCAGCGACAGCACAAAATACGGCAGACTCAGTCTACACATTGCAGCAATGTAAATCACTCGCTCTCGCAAATAACGCTGACATACGCGTAGCTGACAATAATCTAAAAGCTGCAATAGAGACACGCAAAGAAGCCTTCACAAAGTATTTCCCCGAAGTCACGGCCGGGGGCTCTGCATTCAAGACTCATAACGATGTGATTCAATATGATGTGCTCGACATGTTTACTCTCGGTATAATCAACAAAGGCAAAGCGGCCGGTATCTGGGCGTTACAGCCTGTGTTTGCCGGAGGTAGGATTGTCAACGGTAATAAACTTGCCAAAGTCGGAGAAGAAGCGGCGCGAATACGCAAGGAGCAAAGCGCCGACCTAATCCAACTTCAGACCGAAGCACTTTACTGGCAACTCGTTACGCTTAAGGCTGAGCGAGAGACTGTAGAAAGTGCGATTTCGATGCTTGACTCATTGTCTTTACAAGTTAAGGCAGCGGTAGATGCCGGAATAGTGACAAGGAATGACTTACTTAAAGTAGACCTTAAACGCAATAGCTACCGCGCCGACCTCGTTGACCTTGATAACGGCATTGAACTGATGAAACGACTTTTGGCACAACAAATGGGTCTTGGGGCTGACGCAAAAGCTGACGTAGACGCAAACGTGCCTGATGAGATACCGGCCTACCCTTCTGCATTACGTATCGCTCCATCTCAAGCTCTCGATCAGACAGCTGACCATCAGTTGCTCGTAAAGAATGTCGAAGCAAAATCTTTAGAGAAAAAAATGGAAACCGGCAACTATCTGCCTCAGGTCGGTGTCGGAGCCGGGTGGTTCTATCACGACGTGTTTGACCAAAACCATAATTTCGGAGGAGTGATGGTAACGGTGACAGTTCCTATTTCTGGATGGTGGGGAGGCTCACACGCTATAAAGCGTAAATCGCTTGAATTAGCTAACGCGCGGACAGAGCTTGAAAATCTGAGCCAAAAACTTGAGATAGAAATGGCTGATAAATGGGATAACTTGACAGCTGCCCATCGTAAGATGGAGATTGCTTCAGAAGCTATAGTCCAAAGCAAGGAAAATCTAAGACTAAATCAGGCATATTATGACGCCGGAATGAGCACAATTACTGATTTGCTCGACGCCCAGACACTTAACAGACAGGCGATGGATGATTATATCGCAGCTTACGGGCTTTTCAAACTGTCGGAAGCTCAGTATCTTAATGCAACGGGGCGTTTCTAATTTATAAATAAGTTAATATTACGACAATGAAGGCAATATTAAATATTATTTGGGTGGTATTCGGTGGCATAATGATTGCCATCGAATATGCACTCGCAAGTGTGGCGATGATGATAACAATCATCGGCATACCATTTGGATTGCAGACACTTAAATTAGCAATGTTGGCGCTATGGCCTTTCGGCACACGAATAGTTGACGCAGGATGGCCGTCGGGATGTCTGGCAGGGGTGATGAATGTAATATGGTGGTTTATCGGAGGTATTGCCATTGCGCTCACGCACC
>CAMWQZ010000352.1 GCA_947176515.1 uncultured Bacteroidales bacterium
CAATGATGCTGTCCATCCCAACGATTTAGGATTCCAACGCATGGCAAACGTCCTCATTGACGCTCTCGAAAATGTAATAGTTGATTGACCAATCCCCAAACTAAACATAAAATCTCAGCTTCGAACATTGGCAAAAGCCAACTTTTGAAGTTGAGATTTTTTTCGTCGACAATGAATAAACAAGTTAGCTTCAAGTATCAGCTGTATATGCCTCAAGTGGAGAACAAAATGGGGGATATGGGTGTTTTTATAGAAAAGAATAAATTAGATTATTATGAAAAGTTTAGTTGAAAAGATTAAAGAAAAAATACCTACGCTTGTAGTGTTTCAGCATGCTGGCGAACAGGATGCAGTCGAAGTAAAATATCTCATAAATGAGTTGAGGAACAAGTATGGTGAGAAGGCTTGTGTGATAAGCGTAGATGCATCATATAACGGACAGTACAAGCAATGGTATAAGCTTCAGGAGTATCCAACTTATATCCTCTTTAAGGAAGGCCAGGAGCTGATGAGAGAGAGCGGCAAGAAGTCTCAGGCTCAGTTGGAAGATATGGTTGACCGAGCTCTCAATTAATCTTTTACACGTTAATGGTATTGTTGAGCCAATGGCGCGCGGCGCTATTGGCTCATTTTGTTATTGTTCGTCGGGTTTCAGGTAGTCGGATGGTATTGTTGAGGCGCTGCCATCGCGCGTGGCAATGTAACCTGGCGACATTATTTCTACACCGGCTTCGTTGAAAATATCCTGAATATTCTGGTGGAGATCAGACATGATGTCACCTATATGGTCCGCGTCGTTGATATAGGCGTTAATTTGATAGCAGGGGTAATAGTCGTGGAGCTCAGTTTCGAGGACAAAGGGTTTGGGATGTTCAAGGACGCCTGGTGTCATACGGGCGGCGTTGATAAGAAGTTGATGGACCTGTCGCCAGGGCACGTCATAGCCTATCGTCACAGAAGAGTGGATAATCAGGCCAAACTGACGGGCTGAAGCACTATAATTGACGGTGTGAGACGACATTATAAATGAGTTTGGAATGGTCACGACCTCATTCTTGGGTGTGCGCAGACGCGTGACGAAGGGAGTCTTCTCGATGACATTACCGATCGTGTCATTGAGTTTTATGCGGTCGCCAAGCTTGAATGGACGCATATACGTTATGACGAGTCCGGCGATGATGTTACCTATGACTGTGCTTGAACCCAGCGATATAATGAGACCTACAAAGACAGATATGCCTTGGAACACGCCAGAGTTGGAACCCGGAAGATAGGGGTAAATCATCGCAACCATAAAGGCGTAGAGCAAGAATCGTATGATATTAAATGTCGGCTGAGCCCAATCGGGGTAGAAGCCTGAAATCTTCAGCTTTTCGTTTTTAATTTCATTGGAGATATAATGGAGGCCCTTGATGATATATTTTATACAATACCATATCACCAAAATGATAAACAGGTTGGGGATGTATTCGACGATTGATTTCAACACCATTTTTATGGGGTCGATGATGTAGAGGAAAATCGTCAGAGCCAGTTTCTCAGTCTGGGGGAAAATAGCAAACAGCATCGGAACGCTGAACATAAGCTGAATCAGCAGGACGATATAGCGCAGAATGTTGCTGAAGAATATTAATATGCGGCCGAGGCGACGAGTGTTGAGTAGTTCATAGTCGCGGATGATAATCGGTTTAAGACGCTGCTGTTTGAAACGGATAATCTGTCGGCGCAGCTTGCGGAATAGATAGTTGGTGAGGCGGAATAACAAGTACTGCGCAACAATGACGAGGACAAAGAGAGCCGCACGTTTTACTATCTCCCAAAAGTTGTAGCTCTCTTTGAGGTCATTGATTTTGGCAGTAAGGACGGGAATGTATTGCTCTGCAAGCTCGCGTCGCGATGTGCCTTGCCACAGGGCGTCTTGGTCGGTGACACTGACGATGACCTTGTTGCCATACATTATGTCGATATAGCTGTCGTTTTCAAGCATGTGGACAGAGTCACGATGCATGCGCTTGTCTTTGCCGATTTTTAAAAGGATGTCATTAATCATGTCGGCACGGTCAAAGGCCGAGTAACCTCCGCGCTCGGCATATAGGGTGAAAAGGGTATCTTCGTCGACAACTACGGGGACGCCAGGAGTGACGGCACGCAGTGAATCGATGCGGCGCATCTGCTGGGCAATTTTCAGTGAGTCAGTTGTAAGATGCTGATGGCGCACCTTCTCGAGCTCGTCGCGCAGCATAATTTCGTTGAGCTTCATTTCCTGAAGCTGAAGGGCAAGCTCTTGGATACGGACAGAGTCATGTTTGGCGCGGTCATCTGCAGAGATGGTGTCAGATTCGATGGCAGCCGCACGGCTTGCGGTTGCAAACAGCATTAAGAATATGACGAGATATGTATAAAGTCTTTTCATCTAAGGCTTATTTAGGATTTTAAGAATTACAAAGTTAGATAAATTTTGATGATAAACAGATTATTTGGTGAAAATCTTTACTAAGGTGCACGAAACAAATCGGGCGCCATGAGTTGCATGACGCCCGAACGATGTGATGAATTAGTTATGTTATTGTTTGTCGCTTATCTGCGGTTTTTACCGCCTTTTTGTTGCTGCTGTTGCTGACGAAGCATTGCCTGTTGCTGGCGCTGAGCCTAATCGAGTCATGTCTCAAATAAACAACACCGAACCAAAGACACAAGAGCAAATAACCAAA
>CAMWQZ010000353.1 GCA_947176515.1 uncultured Bacteroidales bacterium
CGCAAACTATCCCAAATGCCGCTTCACCTGCTCCATCGACCGCCTCCATCACTAATTATTCATCACTAATATCTTTTTGTGACAATTGATAACCTATTTATAAGCCAAATTTCTAATTTGAAAAAGACTTTTTCCTGTATTTGTCATCTAAATTCTCATATTTAACATTAATTAACAATTTAAATAGTCCATATCTTAAATTTTCTTTATAATTTTGCATCAATTTAAATTCTGCGCAGATTTTAATCAAATTGTCACTCAAAAAGTGGCAATCTATTTTATTTTTTTAAGATTTAATCGTTTTAATATGAAACTGAAATTCGGAACCCTCTTGTTGTGTGCCGCTTCGGTTGCAACTATGAGTGCCCAGACTCCGACTGCAGTGCAAGAAATCTATTCACAAACCGGAAGCGCAAAACTTGCATCTGGCACAGAGGTAGTCTATAGTTTCGGCAATTGGCATGCTGGCAGCGATGCTTCCCTTCTGTCTCCTCTTTTCGAGCAGATGATAGCAGATGCTAATGACTCACCTACTTTTGTAGAGGGAGTTAACGCTGAGATTGATGGCATCTTAGTAAGTTGGAACAGCGTCGACAAACAGATTACAGTAAAATGTAACTCCGACAAGCTTGGCCGCACTTCTGTACTCATCGCCACTTTAGACGGTGCTACGCGTGGTATGGAAACTGTCAATGAAAGCCCGGCTGTTATCTCGCTTTCTGATTATACACCAGGCGTTTATGCCGTTGCAGTAGCCGTTGATGGCAAACTAATCAAAACATTAAAAATCACTCTAAAATGAAAAAGATTTTACTTTCATCTCTTATGGCTGCTGCTGCAGCTGTGCCTGCTTTTGCCGGCGTTGACAATATCAACTATCAGGCTGTCATCAAAAACGGCAACGAGGTTGTTGCAAACAGCCAAGTCGACATGAAGTTTGAACTTCTCGACAATGAAACTGTGGTTTACTCCGAACAACAGAGCATGACAACTAATGCTTCCGGTCTTGTTTCTTGCCAGCTCGGTGGAGAAGAACTCAGCACAATCGAATGGGGCGACCTTACACTTCGCGTTTCCATCAACTTCGGCAACGGTTATGAAGTTATCTCTAACGAAACTGTTTCTTCTGTTCCCACTGCACTCTACGCTCTCCGCAGCGCTGACGGCGACAATCTCAGAGCAGAAATCGATGATTTCGCAAATTTGGTGGAATTCCGCTTTGACAAGGTGGAGAAAGGTTTGGGCGATACCGACAACTCTATCGCGCAACTCACCGAGATGACTGACGCTTTCGCTACTATGAATGAACAGCGTATTGATAGGCTCCAGAGCCAGGTTGATAGACTTGACGAGGCATTGGAAGTTTCAGGAACTACTGATTATTCTGCTCTTGTAAAGGATCTCGAAGAGTTGAAGACACAAACTGAAGAAGGTCTTGCTAAGGTAGACGTATTTGCTGATGCTTTTGATGAAATAGAAGCTATCGTTGCAGCTAATGAAGAAACTCAGGCTACCCTCCGCAACATGAGCGCTGACATAGCACAGGTAGAAGGCATCGCTAAGGAGATCGAAGAGCTCAACACAAACACCGAATCTTTCGCTGAGATGACTGAGGCTCGCTTCGACAAGGTTGAAAAAGAGCTTGGTGACACTCAAAAAGAAATTGCAGAGCTCAACACCAACACCGAATCTTTCGCTACTATGGTAGAAGAACGTTTCGATAAGGTTGAAAAAGAACTCAGCAATACAGACCAGACTATCGAAGAGATCGGTGGTCTCGTTAAGGACGTAGAGGAAATTCAGTCTAATGTCAAGAACCTCAGTGCTGACGTTGCTCAGATAGAAGGCCTCGCTACTAAGGTTGAGACTCTTGAAAACTCATTTAATATCTTGACAAAGGGAGAAGACGGCGAAGAAGGCACTCTTGTTCAGATGGGTAACGCAATTGGCGAACTTGGAGATAAAGTTGAAGAACTCAACACAGGCACCGAATCTTTCGCTACTATGGTAGAAGAACGCTTCGACAAGGTTGAAAAGGAGCTGGGTGACACTCAAGGAGACATTGAAGGCCTCAACGGTAGAGTAGACAATGTTGAAAGCACTCTGAAAACCATCCTTCATGGTGAAGAGGGCGAAGAGGGTATGTTTGTTCAGATTGGCAACGCCTTAGGTGAAGTAAGCGAGACTGTTGAAGGTCTTGTTAAGGAGAACGAGGACATCAAGGCTAACCTCAAAGACTTCGGTGCAGATGTAGCTCAGATTGAGGGTCTCGCTCAGAAGGTAGAAAAGCTTGAAGATAGCGTAAAAAATATTGCTGATTCTCAAGATGAGGACAGCGTTGTAAGCCAACTTATGAAGATGGGCGAAGCTTTTGCTGCAGCTGAGGAAAAAATAGGAACTATTCAGGATACGCTTGATCAGCTTATACAGGCTCTTAAGGATCTCGATGTATTACCTAATACGTTCAAGGCAGGGAAATAATCACTTCCATTAGGTAAGAGCTTACGCTCGATGATACGAAAGCATACTGAAAGCACAGACTTTCCGTATGCTTTCTTATTTTATTGCATAAAACTCTCTTTTGTTTGTTATAATAATAAGGAATCAATCTTGCAATCAAATTCGGTTGCACCCCATTCTCTTATCCTTATAAACCATTTAAACACCATAAATCAACATCTAAATGAAGAAACTTATCCTATTCGCAGC
>CAMWQZ010000354.1 GCA_947176515.1 uncultured Bacteroidales bacterium
CCCCATCCTCGAACGCTTTCGACGCGACAAACCTGAGAAAAAAATTCTTCTTACATTTTTCTCCCCCTCTGGCTACGACATACGCAAAAACTACGATAAAGTTGATTGTGTAGCATACCTCCCATTTGACACCCCTCGCCTCGTGTCACAGTTTCTTGATGCAGCCCGGCCAAAAATGGCGATTTTCGCCAAATATGAATTTTGGGGCAACTATCTGCAGCAACTCCACCAAAATGGCATACCCACTTATATAATATCTTCTATCTTCCGCCCTCAGCAGCGCTTCTTCCGCCCTTGGGGTGGCATGTTTAGAAAGATGCTCCAATGCTACACCCACCTTTATGTTCAAGACAATGCTTCTCGCAAACTTCTCAGCGATATAGGTGTGAATAATGTGACCGTAGCTGGTGACACTCGCTTTGATCGCGTCACCGACATTATGGCCACCGCCCATGACGTAGCTGAAATTGAAGCCTTTGTAAAATCTTCACCGTTCACCCTTATCGTTGGTAGCAGTTGGCAACCCGACGAAGCGATATATATTCCTTGGCTCAAAAGTCATCCCGACGTCAAAGCCATCATTGCTCCTCACGAATTTGATCAAGAGCGCCTCAACTCACTCCGTCGTCAGCTCGGAGAAGACAAGACCAGGCTCCTGTCTGAAATAAAAGATAGAAAAGTCGATAGCCTTGACTCCATCAACTATCTAATTATCGACTGCTTCGGATTGCTCAGCAGCATATATCGCTATGCCGACGCTGCTATAATCGGCGGCGGCTTCGGTGCTGGCATCCATAACCTCAACGAAGCAGCGGTCTATGGCATCCCCGTTCTTTTCGGCCCTAATCACAAGAAATTCAAAGAGGCTGGCGAACTATTGGCTCGCGGTGGAGGTTTCACCTTTGCCAACGACGCTGAGTTTAACTCTCAGATGGACGCGCTTTTCTCTGATGCCGACGCTCGCCACAAAGCTGGTGTAGCCGCAGGTCAGTACATCAAAGACAGCATAGGTGCCAGCGATATAATATACTCTGACCTCTTCAAAAGTCATCACAACTCTCCTGAAACTAAATAAACGATTAATCTAACATTCCCTCCCCACCATGATTAAAACAGGCATTATCGGCGGCGCCGGCCACAGAGCCGGAGAACTCATCCGCTTGCTTATCAATCATCCTGATGTCGAAATTCTTTGGGTCCACAATCCTGCTGAAACAGGTCGAAACGTAGCCGAAATCCACCACGGTCTCACAGGCGAGACTTCGCTTCGTTTCACATCTGATATTGATCTTGACTCTGTTGATGTCGCTTTCTGCTGCCTGCCCAAAGGAAAATCAGCAGAACTGTTATCAAAAATCACACTCCCCGACAAACTCAAGTTCATCGACCTTTCAAGCGATTTCCGCACACCGCGCGAAGGTTCAGACTTCGTCTATGGCATCTCCGAACTTAACCGCAAACCTATGGTCCGCGGAGCAAAACACGTTGCTACTCCCGGCAGTGTAGCGATGGCTGTAGAACTCGCCTTATTGCCTCTTGCAAAAAATCTGATGCTTAACAGCCCAATCCATGTCACAGCCATCACTGGCACAACCGATACTGAGACTGCACCCGAAAGCGTCATAGACTTTGAATATCGACACGACAACGTATCGCTGTCGCGCGCCTTTGTCCACCCTCAACTCGAAGAAATCAATATCACTCTTCGCGAACTTCAGTCAAGCTTTACTGCCCCTATCAATCTTTTGTCATTCGGCGGCAGCTTCCCTCGCGGCACACTTGTAGCTGCCTACCTTACTACGCCAATTGACCTTGGCCAGATTCGCGCCCTCTACGAAGACTACTACGACGACCATAATTTCACCTTCATCGTCAACCATCCAGTCGACATCAAGGACGTGACCAACACTAACAAGTGTCTCATCCACCTCGAGAAGATTGACGACAAGCTACTTATCACCGCAGCCATCGACAATCTTTTAAAAGGTGCATCAGGCAATGCCGTTCATTGCATGAATCTCCTTTTCGGTCTCCACGAGCGAGTTGGCCTGATGCTGAAAGGCTCAGCCTATTAACGCCGAGACAAATTATTCCTGTTTTCGATTTTTTCTAAAAATAAAGTCGGTTACATCAGAAGTAATCGGCATAAAAGTGTTAACTTTGCGGAAAGAATCAAACACAGGCACACTATGAGTTCAAACAGTCTGGTTTCAATTTCAGATATTTCGCGCGACGAGATTCTCGACTTGCTCGACCGTGCGCGTTATTTTGAAGAAAATCCCAACAGTAAAATTCTTGACGGCCGCGTTGTCGCTACTTTGTTCTTCGAGCCTTCGACGCGTACTCGTCTCAGTTTTGAAACCGCAGTCAATCGCCTCGGAGGTCGCATAATCGGCTTCTCTGACGCAAACTCCACCAGCACATCCAAGGGCGAGACGCTTAAAGACACCATCAAGATGGTCGCAAACTATGTCGACTTGATTGTGATGCGTCACTACCTCGAGGGCGCTGCGCGTTATGCTACCGAGGTGACCGATGTGCCGATTATCAATGCCGGCGATGGTGCCAACCAGCATCCTTCGCAGACCATGCTTGACCTCTATTCTATTTACAAGACCCAGGGCACTCTCAACGACTTGACCATCACCATGGTCGGTGACTTGAAATATGGCCGCACCTGACTCTTATACAAATCTCCGAGCCAACGA
>CAMWQZ010000355.1 GCA_947176515.1 uncultured Bacteroidales bacterium
TCATAAGCCTGAGTGATGTTCTCAAGCGTCACAGACTTAGAACCGTGAGCGGCACGAATCCAATTGGCATTAGGAAGATTGATACCGATTGGAGTGGCAGGATATGAGTCGCCTGCGAGAATGGCTGCTGTGATTACTTTAGCAGAAACACCCTTAACCTCGTCTTTTTTGAAACGCTTGTCGACAGGCGAATTGTCTTCGAACCACTGGGCATTAGAGCTGAGTACCTCTGTGCGATGGCTTGCCTCTTCGTTCTTAAAGTTTACAATTGACTCCCAAGCACCCGTCATGCCAAGGGGGTCACCATAGTCTTCGATAAAGCCATTGATGAAGTCGACCTTAGAGTCAGTGTCTTCGGCCCAAAGGATAGAATATTCGTCGAAGGTCTTGAGGTCGCCGCTGCGATAATAATCAACAAGGGTTGCGATAATCTGGCGTTGAGCATCATTTTCGGCAAACTCTTCAGCCTTTTCGAGATTCTCAACTATCTTTTCAATAGCCTCAGAATAAAGGCCACCAACCTTATATGGCTGTTCAACTACCTTGCCGTTTTCTTTTACTACGCGAGTGTTAAGACCATAGCTAATAGGGGTAGCATCAGAGGGGTCTTTGAGGGCATCGAAATAAGCCTCGACTTCGGCCTGAGTGACACCTTTGTAAAGGTTATTGGCTGAAGTTGCAATCAAATCTTGACCCTCGGCCTGATTTACGCGCTTGGCAGCGACTGTAGGATCAAAAATAATAGTAAATATTGTATCCTGTGATGCAGTCCAATCTCCGGCAGGGAGCTTGGCAAGCTCAGTCTCAAGAAATTCGCGGCTGAACGCAGGGGTAAATTTATCGGTTGAGTAATGGTGGTGAATGCCGTTGGCAAACCAAACTTGCTTTAGATAACGCTCGAAATTTTTGAACTCTTCGCTATTGCGGTCGCCGTCATAATTGGTGTAGACCGCTTCGAGCATGCGACGAATGGGCAAGTTATATTCATTGTTCTGATCCCAAAGAATATCACGGCCCCACAAGGCAGCCTCAGTCAGATAATAAATTAATTTTTTCTGGTTGAGCGAAAGGTCTTCGAAGCCGGGCACCTTGTAGCGGAGCACTTCGATATCGGCAAAGCTGTCGACTGTGTAGTCAAACTCGTCGTTAGCTTTGGCTTCGTCTTTGTGACAAGAGGTAGTCAACAATGTCATAGCCATTGCAAATGCTGGAATTAGTTTTTTCATAAGTTAATATTGTGTTGATTTTATATTATTCCACATACAGAATCAATCCTTTCAGGTACTCGCCTTCAGGATGATAGATATTGACAGGATGGTCAGCCGGCTGAGTGAGCTGATGGAGTATTCTGACTTTACGGCCGGTCTGAGCAGCAGCCGAAAAGACAGCCAAACGGAACTGCTCTTTGCTGACAGCCTGCGAGCATGAGAAAGTAAAGATAATGCCGCCGGAAGAAATTTTTTCAAAGGCTTTAGCATTAAGTTTCTGATAGCCTCGCAATGCATTGCGGAGGGCACTACGATGTTTGGCAAACGCCGGGGGGTCAAGGATAATCAAATCGTAAGCATTTGAATCCATATTGTCAAGGAACTTGAACGCGTCTTCGGCTACAGCCTTATGGCGAGTGTCACCCGGAAAGTTAAGCTCAATATTTGCATCAGTCAGGGTGATGGCTTTAGCAGAACTGTCGACGGATGTCACCTGAGCAGCTCCGCCACGCATGGCATAAACGGAGAAACCACCAGTGTAACAAAACATGTTAAGCACCTTGCGTCCACGAGAATAATGTTCGAGCAATGAGCGGTTGTCACGCTGGTCGACAAAGAAACCTGTTTTCTGTCCGCGCAGCCAATCGATGCGGAATCGCAAACCGTTTTCAGTAGCAATATCGTTTTCAGCAGAGCCGATTATATATTGATTCTGAGGGTCGAGATGCGCTTTATAAGGCAAAGTGGTCTCAGATTTATAATAAACATTGTGGATGTCAATATCAGGGAGATTGACAAGCTGACGGGCTATGATGTCACGCGCAAAGTGCATGCCCGGCGAATGAGCCTGAAGAACGGCCGTCGGGCCATAGACATCAACAACCAGTCCAGGGAGGAAATCGCCTTCGCCATGCACGAGGCGATAAGCATCATTGTCGGGACGTATGAGACCGAGAGCCTGCCGCAAACGCAAAGCTTCTTCAAGACGGCGACGATAGAAATTGTCGTCAATGGCTTCATCACCGAAAGTCAGCATGCGGACTGCAATACTGCCAATCTGAAAATGACCGGTGCCAATACGGCGGCCGTCTGAAGTCTCAACATAAACGAGATCGCCTTCGTCAATATTATCGGGCATAGCGACCAAAGCCCCCGAGAAAACCCAAGGATGGAAACGGTCGAGAGACTCTTCCTTCCCACGTCGGAGACGAAGAGTGGTTATATTGCTATTCATATATTTACTTAATCAGGAGTCGATAAATATCGTTGCCGTTGGCATAAATCAAGAGGAGGAAAATAAATGCCATCCCTATCATATTTGCATACTCAAGAACCTTGTCACTCGGTTTGCGGCGAGTTATCAGCTCGATAAATAAGAAGAGGATATATCCACCATCAAGGCCAGGGATAGGAATGATGTTCATGAACGCGAGTATAACAGACAGGAATGCTGTAATCTGCCAGAAGCTGTACCAATCCCATTTGTCGGGGAA
>CAMWQZ010000356.1 GCA_947176515.1 uncultured Bacteroidales bacterium
CCGGGATGGGTGCGTGGTTTCCAGATGCCTGCGCGGAAAATCTTAATACCATTGGCTGCGAGCTCACGGGCAGTTGTCATCACCTGCTCTTCGGTCTCGGCGCTACATGGCCCGGCGATTATAATGGGTTTCGACGCGTCGAGCGTCGGAAACAAAGGTTGTAAGTCTTGCATATATTATAGTTGTTTAATTATTCTTGTTCTGATTGTAATGGCGGATGCGTTCAAGAGATTCACGAAGCTTTTCGGGCTTGGCGCATAACGAGATGCGCACATAGCGTTCGCCGTTGCGCCCAAAGATGAAGCCTGGAGTTATAAAGACTTTTGCTTTATAGAAAAGTTCGTCAGCAAGCCATTCGCCAGACTCTATATCATCGGGGATACGTCCCCATAAAAACATGCCACGCTGCTGAGGGTCGAAACTGCAACCCAGTTCTCGCATAATGTCTTCAGCTATGACTCGACGCTCGGCGTAGACATCATAGAGTTGGTCATACCAGTCATCATTAGCTTTAAGAGCCTCGGCGGCTGCAAGCATCACTGGTTTGAACTGTCCCGAATCGATGTTGCTCTTGACTTTGAGCAGCCATGATATGAAGGTCGGGTTAGAAGCAGCCATAGCGACACGCCATCCGGCCATATTATGACTCTTGCTAAGCGAGTTTAATTCGATAGCGACATCCAATGCACCATCGACCTGAAGGATGCTCTGGGGCTCGCGGTTGAGGATGAAGCTATAAGGATTATCGTGAGCAATCACTATGCCATGGCGACGGCCAAAGTCAATGAGGCGTTCGAATGTCTCACGGGTTGCCTGACGCCCGGTCGGCATGTGGGGATAGTTGACCCACATTAGTTTAATCTTGTCAAGCGGTAAACGCTCGAGTGCTTCGAAGTCAGGGAACCAACCGCCTTCCTCAGTGAGGTCATAGGTGAATATTTCTGCTCCAACGAGACGGCTCACAGAACTATAAGTAGGGTATCCAGGGTCGGGAACGAGGACGCCGTCGCCAGGATTAAGGAATGTCAGTGAAAGGTGAAGTATGCCCTCTTTTGAGCCAATAAGCGGTTGGATTTCATTATCGGGATTAAGGGTGACGCCATATTTACGTTTATACCAGTCAGCAAATGCTCGGCGTAGTTCTGGCAAGCCATTGTGAGACTGATAACTATGGTTTGACTCAATGCCAACCTCACGCTGCATCGTAGCGATAACGTTGGCTGACGGGGCACGGTCTGGGCCACCGATGCCGAGCGAAATTATGTCGGCGCCTTCGGCGTTAAGTTTGGCAAGTTCACGCAACTTGCGCGAGAAATAATACTCTTTGATTGCCTCGACACGGTCGGCAGGCACTATCTTTTTAGGTTGGTTCATCTTATCAATCATTATTCGTTTTAAATTCTGCGTATTCGCCTAAGGTCATTAGTTCGTTGGTCAGCGGTCGCACTGCATCGATTGCTTGATGGTAGCGCACTATGCTGTCAAAGGTTAGGTCGACATAAAAGCGATATTCCCACTCGCGGCCGATAATCGGCATTGACTGAATCTTTGAGAGGTTCATATCGTAGAAAGAAAGGATAGTAAGCACTTTTGACAGCGCACCGCCTGTATGTGGCAATGTGAAGACGATTGACGCCTTGTCTACCTCTTTTTCTGACGGCCCAATCTCAGAAGCCAGCAGAGGATTGGCTACAATGAGAAAACGAGTAAAGTTACGGCGGTTGGTCTCGATGCCTCTCTCAAGAATCTCGAGTCCGTAGAGCTGAGCAGCATAATCACCACAGACGGCAGCATGACCCGTGAGGTGCTTCTCGGCAATTTCTTTAGCGCTTCCGGCCGTGTCAAAGCGCTCAATCATCTTAAGATTGGGATGACGGCGCAGGTATTGCTCGCACTGCATCAGCGCCATAGGGTGAGAATTAACTTCTGACAGTTCGGCGATTGACTGTCCCGGCAGGGCTGCAAGAACGTGAGAGATACGTTTTTTCTGTTCGCCAATAATGCGGAGGTTGCTTTGGCGTAGCATCTCGTGGTTCTGCAAGAGGCTCCCGGCAATAGTGTTCTCAATCGCAACGATACCGACGAGCGAAGCATCGCCTTCGAGGGCATCAAACATATCGTGGAATGTGTCAAAGGGCACAGTCTCTATGTCTTGGCCATCGAAATATTCTCTCGCAGCGGCATCATGGAAGCATCCTGCTACGCCTTGGATTGTCACTTTTAATTTATCCATATTGTAAAAAGTAAATCCCGCCATCAATGCGTGATGAACGGGATTTAATCATATATATCTTTAATTTTGCTTTAATTTTTGCTTGCCGACCAATCACGCGATAATACTATTGCTATCCTGATAATAGAAATAAAAGAAATAGTGGTATGCGTAAAATCGTGTCATAATTATTATAATTTGTGTCGCAAAGCTACGACTTCATTTTTAAATATGCAAGAAACTCAACTATTTTTATTAAAAATATCGCTGTTTTAAGTAAAATCGTAGTATTTAAGAACGTTTATCGGCCTAAAAGTTCAAATGAAATGACATAGATTTCGGTGACGGAACGCTTAATCGCCGTGCGATCTTCCCAGAATCGGGTGCGCAGTGTGCCTTCGATTAGCATGCGTGTGCCCTTACGTATATACTTCTCGGCAAATTCGGCAGCTGCATCGGTCATTACGATAT
>CAMWQZ010000357.1 GCA_947176515.1 uncultured Bacteroidales bacterium
CCATATGACTTCGATTTCGGCGGAGCTCCTGTCAAGGTGCCCGGTCTCTACGGCTCAGGCAAGATGGGAAAGAGCGAAGGTAACTGCATCTACCTCATCGACGAACCCAAGGCTCTCCGCAAAAAGGTTATGCGCGCCGTCACCGACGAAGGTCCCCAGGCGCCCAATTCGCCTATGAGCGAGCCTGTCGCTAACCTCTTCTCTTTGCTCGAACTCACCTCTACGCCCGAAGTGGTTAAGCATTTCCGCGACGCATATGCTGACTGCTCTATCCGCTACGGCGACCTCAAAAAGCAGCTCGCAGAGGACATACTCGCCGTCACAACCCCTATACGCGAACGCATCAACGACATTCTCGCCGACGAAGACTATCTACGCCGCGTCGTGAAGCAAGGTGCAGAGAAGGCTCGTGAAAGCGCTGCCAAGACTCTCGCCGATGTGCGTCAGATTATGGGCATCCGAAAATTCTAACATAAAACCATAAAAACCTTATCCTACAAAATGAACTCTAAACATTTTACACTTGCGTTGGCAGCAGCTGCTCTGCTCGCATCATGCGCCGACTCAAAAAAGCCCAACACCCTCACCCAAGAGGAAATCGCCGACGGTTGGGAACTCCTTTTCGACGGAGAGACTATGACCGGTTGGCGTGACTTTAACGGCGACTCACTCACTGAGCCCTGGCATGTCGTTGACGGCTGCATCCAGGCTAAAGGCGAAGGCAGCGACGGCTCAGGCTATATCGTCACTGACCGCCAGTTTGACAACTTTATCCTCGACTGGGATTGGAAACTCAGTCACGGCGGCAACAGCGGCATGCTCTATCACGTCGTAGAAAACCCCTTCTTCAAGGTTCCCTATGTAACCGGTCCCGAATATCAGCTCATCGACAACGAGGGCTGGGAAGAAGTTAACGCCCCCGACAAACTCGAAGAGTGGCAGAAACTCGGTGTCGACTATGCTATGCACCTCCCCAACCCCGATTCGCTCTTCGTCAATCCCCAGGGCGAATGGAACAACTCTCGCATCGTCTTTGACAACGGCCATGTAGAGCACTGGCTCAACGGTCACAAGATTCTTGAATTCGAAGCATGGACTCCCGACTGGTATGCCCGTAAGAACAGCGGCAAGTGGGAGAACGCTCCCGAATATGGCCTTGCACGTACCGGTGTAATCTGCCTTCAGGACCATGGCAACCCTGCGTCATTCCGCAACATCAAAATCAAACAGCTCCCCAAGAAAGTCGGCGAAAAACAGTCACTTTTCAACGGAAAAGACCTTACCGGCTGGCATGCTTACGGCACAGAGCTGTGGTATGTCGACGATGAAGGCAACCTCGTGTGCGAAAGCGGTCCTGACAAAAAGTATGGCTACCTCGCAACCGACGACTACTACAAAGACTTCGACCTGACCCTTCAGTTCAAACAGCTTGCCAACGGCAACTCAGGCGTGTTCTTCCGCTCGTTTGTCGAAGAGCCTGCTATCGTTCATGGCTGGCAGTGTGAGGTAGCCCCCAAGAACTGCGACACAGCAGGTATCTACGAGTCTTATGGTCGCGGCTGGCTACAGCAGATTCCCGACGACAAAGAGGGTATCCTCAAAGAAGGCGAATGGAACACAATGCGCATCCGCGTCGAGGGTGACCATGTGCAGACATGGCTTAACGGCGAACCGATGGTCGATTTCAACGACGAACTTATCGGCAACGCACAGGGCCGTATCGCTCTCCAGATTCACGATGGCGGCGGTATCAAAGTGCAGTGGAAAGACCTCGAAATCGAGCGCCTCTAATTAGATATCCGCATGACATAGCCAAAGGGTTCACACCTCGCGCGAGGTGTGGACTCTTTGTTTTTTAGGCTAATAGTATAATAAAGGCTTGAAATATGCGTTAATAAGGCAACAACACACTTATATTAAACCATAATTCAAATTATGAGCAAAGCTATTACCGTAAAAAAAATCGAAGCGCCCGTCAGCGAGGCGGCCGATGTTGCTGCCGCCCTTGACAGCGCAAATGTACCGTTTCAGAAAATCGACACCGTCAACTGGGCCGAGTTCCCCTACAAGCCTGAAGTCGAGTTTCGCGCCGCACACACCGGCGACAACCTTCTCTTGAATTATCTCGTGACCGAAGAAGCCGTGCGAGCTGCCGCACCTGCCGACAATGGCCCGGTGTGGGAAGACTCGTGCGTGGAGTTCTTCGTGACCTTCGACAATAAGAACTATCAGAACGTTGAGTGTAACTGCGTTGGCACCATCTTGAGCGCCGTAGGCCCTGACCGCGACCACCGCGAGGCTGCCCCCAAAGAGTTGCTTGACGGCGTGAAGCGTCACTCTTCGCTCGACCCTGCCGCTCTCCCGACCGAAGGCCCTGTGAGCTGGGAAGTATCACTCATTATACCTGTTAAAACTTATTTTGCATCGGGTCTGAAATCGTTCTCAGGCGTAAAAGCTCGCGGCAATTTCTACAAATGCGGCGACAAGCTCCCGACGCCCCACTTCCTGTCGTGGAACCCCATCGGCACAGAGAACCCCGACTTCCACCGCCCCGAATACTTCGGCGAAGTCGAGTTTGAATAAGCCGACCCTCACAAAGCTTATGCAAATACAACCGTCTGTATTGTCAGACGGTTGTATTATATCAAAT
>CAMWQZ010000358.1 GCA_947176515.1 uncultured Bacteroidales bacterium
GTGAACCTTTTCGTCAACGGGAACATAAACTTCAGTAGAAGCAGCCCAAAGAACAACTACGCGGTCAAGATTGAATTCTTTTTTGAAGTTACGGATGTCTTCGCGGAGCTGTTCAACCATTTCCCAACGAGTTTTGTCAACCATTACGTTGTCACCGTCGAGGCGCTTAGCGTAATTCTTGTCAAAAGCAGCTTTAAGAGGCTTGATAGCTTCGAGCTCTTCCTTAACGGGGTTGATGTCTTTTTCTTTGAGAACCTCAGCGTTGATAGCAGATTCGTAAGCGTTAGCAGGATAAACGTCCCACGCAGCGAAAACGATGTCATCGAGTTTAGCGATGGGCACGATGTCATCATATTTCAAATATTTGTTCTCTTTGCCGTCAAAAACGCGGATTTTGTCATATTGAGTCATTGAACCGACGGGTTTGGCAAGGCCTTTGCGCGCCATGAGAACGCCGGTCATAAAAGTGGTTGTAACGGCACCAAGACCAACAACCATTACACCAAGTTTGCCTTCAGCAGGCTTAACATTACTTTTGCTCATTGTGAATTAATGCTTGATTGTGATGTTATGTTTAATATTTTATGTTCCAAGTAATTGTTTCTCTTTGTCAGTGCATTGAAAAACAGCAGTAAAATCGAGTGTAAAAGTACACATAGTTTTTGAACTGCAAAAAATATTATAGTATAAAGATAGTAAAATTATGCAAACTAATGCAAATTTTTCGCCAATACTGCTAAATTAGTCGAAATTTCGACTAATTTAGCAGCGGTAATGTTAATCGATGTGAATTATGGTGTTCCGATTTGGCTTTAATATTCGCCATTGTCGAGTTTGAGCACGAAGCGTCGGCAGATAGACTCGTGGCGAAGAACCATATAAATAAGGAGGCTGTTGAGAACGATAAGTTCAAAAGCGAAGTAAAGCCAAGGCATCCGTAAAAAGAGCGAGACAAAGAGAGCAATACAACGCCAATTGAATGAAAGGATGTTAGTGTATTTCATCAGGGGCAAGGACGCCTGACGGAAATCATCGCGGAATGATTGTGGAATCTTACCATCGGGAAAACGTTTGGCGAGCACTTTACGAAGTCGCTGCATGGCAGGAGCGGTTGCCTCCTGTTGAACCGTATAATTTGTATAAAATGTGAGCGTGAGTTTCTGCCAAAAATTATGACTCCACGATAGTTGTTTCAGTTTGTCGCGAAGCTTAGATGCAGAGTCGAGCTCGCTACCTTCTTCGCCTTTAAGGAAATAAAGATGAAACTGACGGTAGTAGTCGGCCATAGCTGCTTGTTTTGCGTGACATATGCCTGCCGCAACAGCAATCGTCCAAATAATCCAATGATGGGCGCTGAAAAAATCGGAAGTGACGTTTTCACGCAGACAAATTGCAATATAAATAGCAGCAAACCAAAAATCACCGCTAAGACCATCGAGGATACGGCCGATTCGAGAGTACTGTTTCGTCATGCGAGCAAGCTGTCCGTCGGCGCTGTCAAATGAATTTGCCCATATTAATAGAAGCATGCCTACGACGTTAATCCACAATACGGGGTAATAGAACGCCACACCAGCAGCTATTCCAATAAAAATCGAAGCTATGGTTATGGCATTAGGGGTTACTCCGAGTTTCTTGGCAAGACATGCCCATGCATAGCCAATAGGTCGATAGAAGACAAGATCAATGCCCTCTTCGGTATCAAGAGATTTGAGAGACTGGAGGTATGCGCTTTGTGGTTTTGATTGGTTCGTTTCTGTCATTATTATTTGAGCTTAGAGAGTTCGTAGGTTTTCTCGCGCAAAAATTTGCCGAGTTCTTCGGGAGTTGAGTTGTGAAGAGCCTGCTCTTCAACAGAAATTGGGTTGCCTATGCTGACATGCATTTCTTTACCATTCTTTCTGAAAACTTCTGCCGGCAAACGAAGAGAACGCGCCGGCCAACAAACGTGGCCGAGGAAATTACACCACCAACTATTGCCGCCGTGGAAAAAGATTGGTATTACGGGAACTTTGGCGCGGTGGATAATCTGAAGTACTGATTTCTGCCATTCACGGTCTTGAAGGCCATGACGTAAGGTCGTTTTACTCATCGCCCCTGCCGGGAAAAATCCAACAGGATTGCCATCTCGGAGCTGTCGGAGGGCTTGACGGATGCCATTGACCGACACAGCTCGTTTCGACGGATCATCGGAAGCAAGAGGGTCAACGGCTATAAAGTTGGGACGCATGGCGCTAATCTGATTGAGAATCATATTGACGAGCACCTTAAACTCAGGGCGCCGTGATCCGATTAGATATATTAGGGCGATGCCATCGAGCGCACCAAACGGATGGTTGCTGACTGTAATGAATGCGCCTTCGGGAAGATTGTCGAGAATCTCGCTGTTATCGACGCGCAAGGTCATCTTGAACTCATCGAAAAGTAAACGCCGAGTGAATTCCGGCCCAGGAGTATCGCAGCAGTTGGAATGGACGCGGTTTACTTTGTCGACTGACAAGAAGTGGAGAAGCCAGTTGACAAATTTTTCGTGACCATCGAGTTTCGGGACAAGGCGTCTGATGTCATCATAATTGAGAACATCCGGACGCACTGTGATATTATCGTTGTTTTCAGACATTGTCTATATACATT
>CAMWQZ010000359.1 GCA_947176515.1 uncultured Bacteroidales bacterium
GAGTATATATTAGGAGAAGAAATCCTAAAAGGCCGCCACATCGACGACGCTATCTCGCTTAGCCAATCTGACTCGCTGTGGCGACGTCGTGCTGCCGTGGTCGCAACCCTGACCCCGGTTAGAAAAGGTGAACTCGACTTCGCTTTTGATCTTTGCCACCGGCTCATCTCCGACCCCGAACCGCTAATGCGTAAAGCTGTCGGATGGGTACTCCGCGAGTGCGGCAAGAAGGACCGTGCACGTCTCGAAACCTTCTTGACAGACCACATAACCGACATTTCAGCCACTACGCTCAGCTACGCCATTGAAAAATTCTCACCCGACGAACGCGCGGCATGGCGCAAGCTGCGAAATTTTCGCTAACTTTGCACCTGTTATTAAAATACGAAAAAGCTATAACTCAAAATCCGCGCCGTCATGGCCAACTACGACATAAAAAAACTCCACGACAGGATACTCAACATCCTGCTCGAATTTGACAAAGTCTGCAAAGAACACAATCTGCGCTACTGCATCTGCGGCGGCACAATGATTGGAGCCGTCCGCCACGGCGGATTCATCCCCTGGGACGACGACCTCGACGTGTCGATGCCTCGCGACAGCTACGAACAGCTCATCAAGCACTCTAAAGAGTGGCTGCCAGAATATCTCGAATTTGTCTGCGCCGAAAACGACCCCAAATATCCCCTGCCATTCGGTAAGATTCAGGACGCTCGCACGACCCTCATAGAGCGCAGCCACCTCTATTATCTTGGCGGATGCTACATTGACATATTCCCCTTCGACGCTTACCCTAAAAGCGCCTTAAAACGCCGCTTACAGTGCATCAAATATCACTACTTGAAGCAGTGTCTCTACCTCGTCCACCGAGACCCCTACAAACACGGCCACGGCGTCAGCAGCTGGCTTCCTCGTATCGTCCGCAAGCTCTACACTATGGAGGGTCTGCAACGCCGCATACGCAAGGTTCTCACGAAGTACGACTACGCCACCGCCCCCTACGCCGCAAGCTATACCGACGGCTACAAAAAGATTCTACCCAAATACATCATCGACGAATACACAACCTACAATTTCGAAGGCCATCCCGTGCAAGGCATCAAACACTATGATCCATACCTTAAATGCATGTACGGCGACTATATGACCGTGCCACCCGTTGAGGACCGCTGGCAACATAACTTCCATTACCTCGACCTCGACCATCCTTACCGGGACTACAAAGAAAACTAACTAATATTGTAGGGACGCACCCAAGGTGCGTCCACCGTAATAAGCTGAATATCAAATTGGACGCACCAGGGTGCGTCCCGAGAGACGCCACTGCAAGCACCCCAACTGCTTTCTTCATATTTTTAATTGTTCATTCTTCATAGGTATTTTTCGCCGAAGCGGAGTTTGGCGTCGTTGACCATTTGTTTGATTCGCTGCTCCTCTGATTTCGGACACACGAGCAACACATCGCCGGCGTCTGCCACGATATAATCCTTCAAACCGTCGACAACAACGAGTTTCTCTCCCCTCACTGCAAAGATATTTCCAGTCGAATTATAAGCAAGCACGTTGCAATTCTGGGTCACGTTAGCGTCGCGATTTTTGGGCGACTGGTCGTAAAGTGCGCTCCAGGTGCCGAGATCATTCCAACCGAAACGCACGGTCTCTACATAGACGTTCTGCGCCTTTTCCATCACTGCAAAGTCAATCGAAATGCTCATACATGCCGGGAAATTAGTCTTGATGAACTCGGTCTCCTCTACTGTGCCGAAGAGTTCTTTACCCTCATCAAACTTTGCCGCAATTTCGGGCGAATATTCATGGAAAGCCTTGCAGATTGACTCAGCGCTCCACAAAAAGATGCCCGAATTCCAGAAAAATTCGCCCGACGCAAGAAATACTTTTGCAAGCTCGAGATTAGGCTTCTCAGTGAACGTTTTTACCTTATTAATATCGGTCTCCACCTCTGAGCCAATCTGGATATATCCATAGCCTGTCTCGGGGCGTGTCGGCGTAATGCCGAGCGTCAGGAGCGCGTCGCGGCTCTCTACAAATTCAAAACCGCGTGTCACACTCGCTTCAAACTCACGCTCCCGGGTAATAAGATGGTCGCTCGGCGTCACAATCATCGACGCTTTGGGGTCACGTGCCGCTATGTGATATGCCGCCCACGCTATGCACGGCGCAGTATTTCGGCGAGCCGGTTCGAGCAATATATTTTCCGCCGAAATCTCGGGCAGCTGCTCTTTTACGAGGGGCGCATAGTCGGCATTTGTCACCACTATAATATTCTCCTTGGGCACAATTGACAAAATGCGGTCGTAGCTCATCTGAAGCAAAGAGCGGCCTGTGCCGAGAAAGTCAATAAACTGCTTTGGCAGGTTCGTGCGGCTGTACGGCCAGAAACGGCTGCCAATACCACCACACATTATTACGCAATATCTATGATTATTTTCCATTGTTTTAGTAAATTATAATTCAGTCGCTAAGATAGTACATTTAATCTGACTAACCAAAAAATAATATCAGACTAAAGCCAAGATAACATAAATTGACAGTTGTTGAATGTAGGGACGCACCCGAGTGAACTGCACCCCAAAAGTTAGACATAAAACTTTTGAAGTGCAGTTTTATTAT
>CAMWQZ010000360.1 GCA_947176515.1 uncultured Bacteroidales bacterium
GTATAAGCCATGAGATTCAAAATTTTAACCATAATAACCACTCTAATCATATTTATATCCTCAAATGCAATTGGACAGAACTTCGCCGCAATGTTTGATAACGCTATGGATATGAAAGATAAAAACAGAATAGACAGCATCTTAGCTCAATGGGAAGACTCAGCTCCCGATGACTCTGACCTCCTTATTGCAAAATTCAATAGACTTATGATGGACATATACAAGCCCGTCATCACAAAATCTAAGAATAAGGATGTCGATAATGACTCAAGCTATCTCATAACCATCGACCATGTTCTTGACAACAATAAAATCGCTGAAGCGTACTTAATCATCAACAAAGCTATCGAAGACAATCCTGACCAATTCAAACTTCGTCAGAAAAAAATATTCACCGATTATAAAATGAATTTTTATGGTGAATTCATTAAGGATTTTGACCACGCATTCAAACAGCAATTAAAAAATAACGGCAAGTGGATTGTCGATGATTCGTATTACCCAGATTTGCCAAGAGACGAAGTTTTAACGAGCCTGGCTGTCGGTTATCTCAACGACATAATTGATAAAGACAATGTAGACGTCGACCTCGCTGAACAGCTGTTAGATACAGGGCTAAATTATTTCCCAAACGAATTCCGGCTACTTAATATCTACGGCATAATCGCCATAAATTACAGAGACGACCCTGAAAGCGCTATCGCATATTATAATAAAGCACTTACAATAGCTCCTGACGACGTCCTTATAATGCTTAATATGGCTCAAGCTAAATTAAAAATCGGTGACGGCAACGGCGCCATTGAGCTTGCCGATAAAGTTATTCTATCTCCTGTCGCCCCGAAAAACTACAAGGAAGAGGCCAAAGAAATAATCGAATACGCTAACTTAGAGAAAATACCTGTTAGTCTCTATTCTTTTGAATTTGAATACGCGCCTGTGTTGGCGTCTAAAGCAAAAAGCCCCTTCCAAATGACTAGGGTTACCTCAATAATTGACGAAAGGCTTCCATCGGCTGGATTTATCCCTCAATTTAAATCAAAAATCGTAAGCGACAGCTTACTGACGTTCGGTGACAAGGAGTGTGTATTGTGGACGTTTGACACACCGACCGAAGTTCCGTTATGTAAATACCTGGTTTTTATTCCCGTTAACGATACATACGAAGTTTATACACTTGAAAAGACCTTACCGCTGAAAGAGAATATCAACTGGGTAATTGGACATCTTTCCACAGAGGGTCATTCTTCATGTGGCGGAGCTAAAGGCTTTGAAAACGGTGAGGAATTTGTAAAATATGTGATTGATAATTTTGTGAAGTAAATTTTCTCCATATGAAAAGAGCCATCATAATATTGATATTTACAGCGCTGCTATGCCCTGCTGTCGCGGTTGCTCAATCGCGACACAGTGATAATCGCGACAACACTGAGAGATATGACCGTGAGCGCCACCACCATCATCGCCCTTCATATATTGTCAGCAACAACAGTGTTTACTATGACGGCAGGCAATTAGACGAGGCTGTCGCCTCATCGTTTACCATTCTGCGTGATGGTTATGCTAAAGACGCTTTCAACGTATATTATTGCGGACAAAAAATCCAGTCAGCGGTTTCTTACTCCTTTAAAGTCCTCGGCTATGGCTATGCCAAAGATGCGTTTAACGCATACTACGACGGAGTAAAAATAGACGGAGCAGTCGCCTCCTCGTTCAACTCGCTGTCAGACTGGTATGCAAAAGACGCGTTCAACGTATATTTCGATGGCTCACAAATCAATGGCGCAATATCGTCATCATTCAAAGTCCTAAAGGACGGCTATGCCAAAGATGCCTTCAATGTGTATTTTGACGGAGCAAAAGTCAACGGCGCCATATCGTCGTCATTCAAGGTTCTCAAAGACGGCTACGCCAAAGATACCTGGAACACTTATTACCTCGGCCGCAAGATATAACATTCTGCTGCCTGACTTTTTGAGCCGATGATTTCGCCATTTGGGTAATTATGAGTAATTTTGTTCTATCAAAGTAAATAGAAATTAAAATTAAGATATACTAATGGCTCTTCAATGTGGCATCGTAGGTCTGCCTAACGTTGGCAAATCTACTCTTTTCAATTGTCTCTCAAACGCTAAGGCGCAATCTGCTAACTTCCCCTTCTGCACTATCGAACCCAACGTCGGCGTTATCACCGTTCCCGATGACCGACTGACTAAGCTCGTAGAAATGTGTCAGCCTAAATCGGTAGTCCCTGCTACCGTCGAAATCGTCGACATCGCCGGTCTTGTTAAAGGCGCATCAAAGGGCGAAGGTCTTGGCAATAAGTTCCTTGCCAATATCCGCGAGACAGATGCCATACTCCATGTACTCCGCTGCTTTGATGATGACAATATCACCCACGTCGACGGCTCTGTTGACCCCGTCCGAGATAAGGAAATCATTGACTATGAACTGCAACTAAAAGACCTTGAGACCGTCGAAGCACGTATAGCCAAGACTCAGAAAGCAGCACAGACCGGCGGCGACAAGGTCGCAAAGATGCAATATGAGGTCCTTCGCCAGATTAAAGACGCTCTCGACCAGGGGCTGCCGGCGCGTTCGGTTAAATTCGATACTCCCGACGACCAGAAA
>CAMWQZ010000361.1 GCA_947176515.1 uncultured Bacteroidales bacterium
TCATTCTTTTACTCAGACTCCGACCACCTACATCCCCCCCCTCATCATTTTTTTCTTACTCCGATGACCTAAAGAATCAAACTCATAACTCATAACTCTGACCTATGACCTAAAATCCCCACTTCGTCCCTCATAACTCTGACCTATGACCTATTAACGGTCAGCATGTAGCCGAAACCTCGTTGGTTGAGTATCGAGATTGACGGGTCATGGCGAAGCGCGCGGCGCAATTTGTGGATATATCCGTGGAGCGAATTTCGGTTACTGGGGTCGTCACGCTGCCACACAGCTATCATAAGCACTGACGCATCGACGGTTTTTCCGACGTTGGCAGCAAGCGGCTCGAGTATCCGCGCTTCGATGTTGGATAGCTGAAACTCTACGTCGTTAAATTGCAAGCGCTGGGTGGACGCGTTAAAGACATAGCCACCAATATGATACTTTATATCTTCTGAGTCAGAATCACCCCATTGTCTCAACAGACAACGCACTCTGACAATCAGCTCACGCAGCTCAAAGGGTTTACGCAGATAGTCGTTCGCGCCTATATCAAATCCTCGCTCGACATCGTCAATCGAGCTTTTGGCGGTCAGAAACAGCAAAGGGACCGCAGCGTTATGCGACCTGATGCGCTTCGCCATCTCAAAGCCATCCATCTTTGGCATCATAACGTCGGCAATGACAATGTCGAAACCACCTTCAAAGAATTTGTGCAGCCCCTCATCGCCGTTTGACGCTAACGTTACTGTGTAACCTTGCTGACACAGAGTGTCGGCCACAATCATTGCCAAGTCAGCCTCGTCTTCTACGAGCAATATTTTTCCGTTCATATTTATGTCAATAGTTGATTGTAAATTCCGTTCCTTCGCCGAGCCGGCTGCTGACACTCATAGTCCAGCCAAAGCGCTCGACAATATTTTTCACATAATATAATCCTATGCCGTAGCCTCGGGTGTCCTGACGGTCGCCATGAGGCACTCGATAAAATTTATTGAACACATAGGGCAGACTCTTGGCCGGAATACCGATGCCATTATCGGCAAAGACTATGCTGTGTTCTCTTATAGTTATGATTATGTGAGCGTTGCCGTCAGAGTATTTTATCGAATTGTCGATAATGTTGTTAAATACGTTGGCAAGATGCGAACGGTCAGCCTCTACCGTAACCTCTGGTGCGAAGCTTTTGATATCAATGACCGTTCCCTCCCCCATTCTGAGGCGATGAAGGTTGGCAATGTCCTCGGCAAACTGAGTGAGATTGATTGGTTCCAGTTTGAGGGTCATTGACTTACGGCGCTCCATGCTCATTGCCAAAATACTCTCGACAAGTTCGCCGAGACGCGTGAGCTGCCTGAGAGCAATGTTAAGGTATGAAGCCTTTTTCTCCTGGTCATTTGAAGTATCATAATTCAAAAGCGCATCATTGGCGGCATAAGCTATTGCTATCGGAGTCTTCAGCTCATGAGTCATATTGTTGGTGAAGTCGTCCTTCATTTCTTCGAGAGTGCGAAGCCGTGCGACCGTGCGATATAGAAAGCCGAACGCTGACGCAAAGACAATAATCAGAAGTATGAACGACACTATCACGCCTGACATTTCTGACAAGATATGGCGAGTGAGCGATGAGACGTAAACCTTATAATATAATCCTGCCTCAGAATTAAATCCAAGCCAAAACACATCGCAGTCACCTTTGTTTGCCGGAGCATGGACATTGCCTCTGACAATATTTCCTATGGAATCGACAATCTCGACCGCTGCACACTCGGGATAGATATGGCGGTCGGCGAGACGGGCAAGCAGTATGCTGTCAGTAATCGCCAGATTGAAATCTATGCGGCCGTCCATCTGTATATGCATCTGCTGACTCATTTCTGCCGTGAGCTGGTTGGTAAACGATTTCTCATGGTCGAGAGGCGATGTGCGGTGAACCTCTTCGGTCGACTTGCTTGAAACTGTTGTTGTTTCAAACTCCCCATCCCTGTTCATCACCCCACTGATTGTAGTTGACTCTCTATTTACTAAAATACTGTCTACATTTGGGTTCTGAGATGTCTGAACGGCCATTATCATAAGATTTTTGTGTCGCTCGGCGCGTTCCCACATGTCGTCGATATTTGTATCGGCAATGGCATTGACAACATCACGCTCGACGCTGGCGCGGATTGACTCATAGAGTCTAACCATGTAGATAACATTAGCAGCAAAAATCACTACTATGAGCGCTACGAATATGGCAGATATGAGCTTGAAGTGTTTCATGCACCAAAATTAATAAACATCCGTCACATTTTGCACCTGAATCATACCGATTTAAGACTAAATAAGGTAGGACTTAAGTCTAAATAAGGTGTGACTTCGCTTTAATCTTGGAGCCGGTCACTACTTTTGCAAAAACAAAATGTGACATACATTCAATCTATAAATTATATTATGAAACGACTATTTTTATTACTTTCGCTGGCAATCGGTATTGGCGGAACAGCGCAATCGACGGAGCCGGAAGACTCTGTCGCGGCAAAAGAACTTGATGAAATCGTTGTAAAGGGCGCGAAGCCTCAGATAAGCGCTAAAGACGGCGTTATGACTGTCGACCTGCCCGAAATCGTCAAGGACAAGCCTGTCAC
>CAMWQZ010000362.1 GCA_947176515.1 uncultured Bacteroidales bacterium
GAAAATCGGTTGGGTGAGACGCAGCGCTACTGGCACCGACATATAGCGGTTGCCTATTGTGCCACTGAGCTGGCGCATAAAGTCAAGCGACGACGACATCGCTATCGTACCGCCAGTCAGCCAGATGCGTTGCTCGAGCGATAGCGTTCCGCTCATAGCGAGATTGTCGTTATGCACGAAGCTGTATGAGCCGTCAGAGTTCTGATAGCTCGAATACTGCTTGCTGTAGCTTGGCACGGTGGCAGTGAACGTCACTTCCGGCAGGAGACCGGCGCGAAACGTGCGATATTCCCAATATGCCGACCGCAGGGTGTTGAGTGCGACGGCAGCGTCGACGCTTCTTGTCCTCGCGAGTAGTATCGCGTCATCAAGCGTCATCCGTTGCACCTCAGAGCTCCACGCCGTTACCGCGCAAGCCGCTGACAATATAATTGCTATAAACTTAGATTTCATCTTAATGTAAATTTGTAGATTATGATTATTCGTCGCGGAGGGCGTCGACAGGCTCGATGCGGCTCACATGGCGAGCCGGGAAATATGTGCCCAGAATGACGCAGACGATAATAATAACGTAGACTATAGCTGATACAATTGCAAAATGCTCAGTGAAATTATTTACCCAGATATTAATAGGCTCGATATAATATGCGTTATTCTCGTTGCCTATTGAGAGTCCTTCTTTCAGGGCATATTGCAGATAGATTAATTCGCCTATGATATAGGCGATAGTTGCCATTACGACTGATTCGCCAATAAGCATCTTGATAATCTGTGATTTTAACGCGCCATATGATCGGAGCACACCGAGCTCTGTAACTCGTTTACCGGTCTGTAGCCATACACATCCGACAACTCCTATTATCAGATTGATAAGAAACAGGGCGGCGATGAAGAAATGGAGGTTACGGCGAGACGAGAACCCATCTGCGCTATCTATAAAGTCTATCTGATCGGATTGGGTGAAGACTTCAGTTACGTAGTAATTACCGACATGCAGTGCGTCAGAAATTGTCTTGCGGTAGTCGCGCACATAGTCGTCAGCATTCACGCCGTCAGCGCGACGCAAGGTCAGGTCAATCCATTTCTTTCCTCGGTAATCATAGCGTTGCGGTTGTAAAACCACTGCACCAGTGCGCGTAGCTGCATGATACTTAAAATCCTTGACAATAGCGACGACGTTTAGGAATATAGTATCACCGTCAGGCATTACCCCCTTTATAAACCGCTTATTCTTTGGGCCTCTGCGGTCAGGCCAGAATGTGCGGTCAACCGACTCGGTAATGACAACGTCGTTGTCGCCAAGTATTCCGCTGTCCAGTTCCTCTGCCGAAGGTGAGCCTTCGGTAGACTCAATGCCATAGAGAGTGAAATACTTCTCTCCTCGGGCGAGATTGACACCATAAATTGAACCCACCACAGTGTCAATGGCTTCATTGCCAATTTTTAATCCTTGGTTTATTGTCGAATAGTCATCAATGCCTTGGTCGAGATAAGAACTTGTCTCGACCATAGGTAGCTTTGATGCTTTGGTCAGCAAGGTGTTATATGCTTCCTCTTGGGCTTCAGCACTTTCGTATGCCGGGTCATATAGATCTGCTACCTGTGGATATGTTTTTACTGTTACGCGCACTATGCGGTCGACGTCATACCCTAAATCAGAGTTCATGTCATAGATTCCGACAACTGTGGGATCGACAATCACCCATGTCAGGATAGTGACAATTATTAGTTCGGCAAAGAGCCACGCATTCTGACGGCGGAGCTGCCACAGATTCTTTAATATTATCTTAAACATGACGATTATTTTAAGGATTTGACAATAGGTCGGCGCAGTGAAAGCCATGCCGGCAATATGGCTGACAACAGGTTAAGCGCTACACAGACTCCGAACGCAAATATAAATACAGCCGGAGCAAACATCATATCGGGTGTGAGCCTAACATTCAGAGAGCTGTCGACTCCCCAACGCGAAGTCTGGCCTATAACCGAGAAAACGAATGCGGCGTCGGTCGACAGCACAATCCACGTTATAGTCAGACCGAATATGCCGCCAATGACGGTAAGGAAAAGGTTTTCCCACAGCACCTGACTGAGCAATTTGTTGCTCGTTGCGCCAAATGATTTTCTGACTCCCAACTCACCAGAACGCGAATCCATGCGTCCGGCAATCATGCCGCTCAGATTCAGAGCAGGAACCAGCAACAAGGTCAACAACACAAGGCAGTTGAAACGTATGATTTTACCTAAGTCAAAGTCTGTTTCCGAAGGCCAAATGCCTAAGGCATCAATTGCAGCCGATTGTGGCTGATTCCAGAAATTGACAGTTAGGTCATCATGAGAGCTATTATATCTTCGGGCCACTTCACTTAAATCGGCCTGCAAGCCCTCGAGGTTGTCACTGAGAATTATCGCCCTGTATGATCCAAAAAATTTATCAGGGTCGGTGTCATCGGCATAATCGCTCAGCGTGGAGTAGGGGATAAGGGCTTGTGCATAGGAGTTTTGGTTAATGGCGCTACCTTCACGGATTACTCCGCAGATTTCATATTTCATAAAATCTAAGGTAATAGTATTACCCATCGCTGCTTCGATTGAACCAAATACATCTTCTGCGAGACGGTCA
>CAMWQZ010000363.1 GCA_947176515.1 uncultured Bacteroidales bacterium
GAGCCAAGAGTGATAGTGTCGTTATAAGTTGCTTCATAGATAGCGCGGTCTGTCGACGCAGTTGAGAGAGTCCATGCGTCAGTTGAGAAGTCAAAGCTACCTTTTGACACGGGTTTACCGATGCGGACACCCATTACTTTAAATGTATAGGCATCGTTATCTGTCTTACCTTGGATTTCAATCTGTGAAAGGCGGTGATCAAACGTAAGCTCTACGCCTGAGGCTTCGTTTTCAGATTTCTTGCCTGTTGCATACGAAGTAATGAAATCGACCTGGTCAGCTATTTCTGTTGCAGGAGAGAAGTCGGTCAGAGTCTTTGTCTCGCTGTCGATGGTGACGTTGCCGCCGACTGTTGAGGGCGAGTATGCATAAAAATCGAGCTGGCTGTCATCACCGGGCCAATAGTAGGCAGGGCTTGATGTGTAGAAACCGGCATTCTTTGAGAATGTAATATTTTTAAATAAGGTCTGCTCGCCGAGGAGGGCTGTTACAGTTATGTCAGAGAGGTTGGCGTTAGTGGTTTCAGTGGCACGTGAGAGTGCACCCATAGCCGGACGGAAATCAATCTGGCGACCCTTGTTGACGCTGACAGGTTCATCCTGTGAGCAAGAAGCTAATGCAAGCGCAGCAATAGCAAACATTAAGAAAGACTTTTTCATTTTCGTAAACTTGTTAATTCGGTTAAGAGAATTTATTTATTTAAGCAAAGCATTTTTTTACATTGTTATATCGACATAGTCGGTGTTCCAGTCATTGACATCGGGTTTCAGACCGCCGCTCGCCGACATCGGCTTTGGCAACTTCAGCCCGTGGATGATTATGTGGACGTGTCGTGGATCAGGAGCATTATAAATCTGTTGCGAAACATCAAACGTATAGTACCATTTCGAACCGTCTGACAGAATCATATAGACTGTCAACATGTGGGGATTTTTTGTGACAGGACTTTCTCCGAAAGTGAGAAATTCGGCGTGAAGATTGCCTTTGTCACTGTCAGCAAGAAGTTCAAACGGCATCGTCACCTTTGTGTCGGTCGCGGACTTCCGCCCCTGGAGATAACCTTCGGCCATACCCGACAACGTGGCGTCGAGCGACGAACCTGAAAGGTAATCAATATTCTGGATGCTGTCGATGTCGACTGTATAGTGGCACACGGCCTCTTCTGGATAAAGAGTTATGGTTTTGTCAGTAGCGTCAATCGGAATATCTATCGCATCCTGGCGGTCACACCACACCATTTTAGGAGTTGAAGCCATACGTTCGTTCTCAGTTCCCTCGGCTCTTGGCACTGCTCGCGAGAGCAAACCATAAGCCTGAAGTGTCGGAGCATCCATCGTATATATTTCAAACAATTCAATGTCGGAAATGTTTCTGAACTGAGCCCAATCTGTGTTATCATTATTCAGGCACAAACCATTATATTTTCCACCTTGAATATGAATCGGGCCTCCTTCACGGCCGCTGAAACTGAATCGCTCAGATTCGTTTGTAGAGAAGTCGTAAAGATGGAGTTCCATTGACTGCGGATCAGCTTCGGGAGCGTTACGCCAGTCAAATACCACTTTTACATTCTGCGTATGAGTGTGGTCAAAGCACAAATCCTTGTGATTGCATGATGTAAGCGCTGCTACGGCTAAGATTGACAGAACGTATGAGTTAAAATGTTTCATTGCTGTCCTCCTTTCTTAGCATTATAGTTACCATGACCGAGCAACCAGACAAGTGAGATTTCTGCCTTGGTCGGACCAAACCAGTTGAGGTTATGAGTCGATTGCCATACATAATGGCCGTCCTGTGGTTTATACTCGTAGTACTGTCCTGAAATATAACCGATGCCTATCGTAAAATCAATGTTAAGGCGGCGGCTTATCGGCAGTGAGTAACCATATTCAATGCCACAATTCACCAAGAATTTATCCCAAAGTGAGTGTTTAGGCTTGCCGCCCATATAGCCGCGACCGCCAAACTCAAAGTCATAAGTAAATACACCGCCATACACCCCGACATGATGACCCGTCAAAGGCTTAGCTTCAGCTTTAGAGCCGAACCACCAGCGCAAGGCGACATCGCCGCCGTATGCACGCCAGTAACGGTGACGGCGGTCAGTATCCCACCATCCGTAAGTCCAGTTACCGACTATCGAGAAGTTTTTACCGAGATAAAATTCAGCCCCTACGCTTGGCAATGCAAGTGCGTCATAAAGCATATTGGTCTTTAAAGCCATGTAAAAATTTCGGCTCTTGTGTGACTCCATCGTCAACGGGAGTATCTCTACGCCGGGATAATTGTATGTAACCGACATTGTGTAGTCAGGAGTTCCCGGCAGCTGCATGCGCTCATAAGGGGCAAAAGTATAATCCATATACATTGTCGAGGTGCGGAGGACGGGGAACATTGTGCGATACATATAAGCATATGACCGTCCGCCAGCAATCTGCTTAAGACCTTCGAGATGAGCAGCATTGTCAGGTTTTCCTGCTGATAAATCGTTTAACACCGCATTGAGGTAAGTCAGAACCTCATTACGTGCAGGCACATCCTGGTCGGCCTCGACAAGCTGATAGAGACCAGTCCAGTTGCGACCTTCATAATCAAACGTCATTTCTATATCTTTGGGG
>CAMWQZ010000364.1 GCA_947176515.1 uncultured Bacteroidales bacterium
GAACTTTATGAAGCCAAATTTGGCAAAAAGAGCGGCATGTTCTATAAATCACAGCTGTGGCTCGAACGCAACACTTATCGCCATTGTAACTTTGCATTCGTTACTAATCATAGCTACCGCCGTATTGCCATCGAACGCGACGGCATGTCACCTGACAAAGTTCATGTACTGCGTAGCGGACCCAAACTCGAAAGATTGGTAATCAGAGACCCCAAGCCAGAAATCAAAAGAGGTAAACGTTTCATGGTGGGTTATCTCGGTGTGATTGGACAACAAGAAGGTATTCAGTACATCCTTCAGGCCGCCAAACACATCCGCGATAACATGCACAGAGACGATATTTTCTGGGGTATCGTCGGCGGAGGGCCACATCTTGATGAGCTTAAGCGTATGTGCACCGAAATGCAGCTTGACGACATTGTCGAGTTCACCGGCCGCGTTGACGATAACAAAATGCTCGACTATCTCAATACTGCTGATGTCTGTGTTAATTCTGATGAATACAATGAGATGAACGATAAATCGACGATGAACAAGGTGCTCGAATACATGGCCCTTGGCAAACCAATCGTCCAATTTGACCTGACCGAAGGTCGATACTCTGCACAGGATGCGTCGCTCTACGCCAAACGAAATGATGCAATCGACATGGCCGAAAAAATCGTCCAACTTCTTGACAATCCATCGCTTCGCGAAACAATGTCTCACATCGGACGTGACCGAATCGTCAATCAGCTTTCGTGGAACCATACCTCACAAGCGCTCCTGGATGCTTACGACGACTATTTCAAACAACGCAACATGTAACCCATGGACGATAAAAACATATTGTTTGTCGGCCCGAAAGGTAAAGGCGGCATAAAAGCCGTAACCGACACCTACTCTACAGAGTTTAATCCGTTCAAGATAATCTACTCTCAGATAGACGGTTCGCGTGCCACAAAAACTGCATTCGCCCTAACTGCTTACATCCGCTTTTTCTTCAAACTGTTGAGTGACCGTCAAATAAAAATTGTTCATGTCCACTCATCAGCTCGCGGAAGTTTTTGGAGAAAAGCCATATTCATCAAAATTGCACTTCTCTTTAATAAAAAGGTCATCTTCCATTCTCATAGCGGCTCATTCAAAGACTTTTACCACGCTAATGCAAAAAAAGCTCAAAAGATACTCGATAAATGCGATACAATCGTTGCATTATCAGAACAGTGGAGAGACTTTTTCAAATCCATCGGATATTCAGATAACTGCGTTGTAATTAATAATCCGATAACCGAACCTCAAAAAATAAAACGTTCGCCAAATGACGGTTTAAAGCATATACTGTTCATAGGTAAAATCTGTCCTGAGAAAGGGGTATTCGATATGGTGGACATGATTATTGAGCACAAATCCGATTTTCAGGGTAAAATCTGCTTTCATATAGCCGGTAACGACCAAGTCGAAAAACTTCAGGCCCTCATTGAAAAACACGAGCTATCGTCAATTGTAAAATATGAAGGATGGGTTGCCGGAGAAAAAAAATCCCATTTGTTTAACAACTCCGATATATTTATTTTGCCGTCCTACGTTGAGGGCGTGCCAGTGTCAATTCTGGAAGCGATGTCTTATGGAGTACCCGTCATCGCTACCGATGTCGGTGGTGTAGCATCGGTGGTATCGCACGATTATAACGGACTTTTTATAGAGCCTGGCAACAAAGAGCAGATGTTCGCTGCTATCAACCGATTAATTAAAGATGAAAACTTTAAAGACGAGTTAGTTGCCAACGCATTAAAGACTTCTGAAAACTATAAGATGAGCCACGTAAAAAAGACATTGACTCATTTATATGATAATATTGCCGAAGCCTGATTATTTTGTGGCAAGCAAACGAGAATAGCGTTCAATGTATTTTTTTGCCGTTACAGATATATCAAATGACGACAACGCGAACTCAAGATTAGGCAATATATTACAGGCCTAAAATGCAGGACATCTGAGAAAAGCTATTATTGCTTTTATTCGCCAGCGATAATTTATTTTAGGATCAGATAATATTTGAATCCAATTCTGCCTAATATATCTACGATTTATACTTAACCATTCCTTATAAACTGTATTTTTACGACATAGAACAATTTTCTTAGCCGACATAATATGCGCCTGAATCTTATATCGATTAAAATCCTTGTATATTTTAACATCTTGTGGAGAGATGAGACCCTCAACATAATCTATATTAGTAAATATGTCAAAATATGATGGCTTCATCGTAGTTGAGATACTATTACCATTATAGCGATATAAATAGTATCCCTTATCCATAACGTGAATAGGAAACCGTTTCAGATATAGTTCGCAAATAAAGGGGAAATCCTCATTTGTAAGCCCTTCATGAAACCGCAAATCTCCAATCGTTGACCGTTTATATAATTTGGTTACTGCCGATCTATCAATTTTCCAGTTTAGAGCCATACTCAAAGCCCTGTCACTTATACCTGTAAATGCCTTTCCTTTATGAACGTTGACTTTATGTCCGTTCTTCCATGGAAGAAAATCTGATGCGACGACATCCACATTGTATCTTATCATAGCCTCCACCATCTCGCTG
>CAMWQZ010000365.1 GCA_947176515.1 uncultured Bacteroidales bacterium
GCTTTCATCGTTCTCAGCGGCTGCTTCGACGAGTGCTTTATGCAGTTCATTTGCGCGTTCGAGCTCTTCGGCAGGGATTTCTTCAATTGTTGGTACACCGCCGTCTGGGCCCCATGAATATTTCTTCATCAGCAAAACGTCAATCATCGAGTTAAAGCCGGGACCAGACTGCAACGGATACTGGATAGCTACGACTTTAGGTCCGAAAACTTCTTTCATCTGCTCGATTACGTTTTCGTAATCTGCTTTTTCGCCGTCAAGCTGATTGATAGCAAAGATTATAGGCTTTTTGATAGACGATGCGGTGCGGAAGATGTTTTGTGTGCCTACTTCAACACCATATTGTGCGTTAACAACGATTACACCTGTGTCAGTGACGTTGAGCGCAGTGATTGCATTGCCAACGAAGTCATCTGCTCCCGGGCAATCAATCACATTGAGCTTCTTGTTAAGGAACTCTGCATAAAAGACTGTTGAGAACACCGAGTAACCATACTCTTTTTCTACTGGGAAATAGTCTGATACAGTGTTACCTGCTTCAATCGTGCCACGACGTTTTATCACTCCACACTCGTAGAGCATAGATTCTGCGAGCGTGGTTTTACCTGATCCTTTTGCTCCGAGAAGGGAGATGTTTTTAATTTCGTTAGTCTTATAAATCTTCATGTTATTAAGATTTTTAGTGATTATTGTTTTTTACTGAGTTTAGTTATTTATTTTCCGACCGCAATATCGCAATTTTTTTTGTTTCTGCAAGCAATAAAAAATATGTTACAAAACATATTTTGCATTTTTTTATCTTGACTCCGTTTATTAACATCTGCTTTTTGTGTGATTGGCAATATTTTCGTAATTTTGGCATCTGTTTTGCTATACCATATTATAGTTATTATTGATATAGTCTTTTCTCCTCAGTTTTGATAAAGAAATTATGAAAGATATTGACCAGGATAACCAATCTGCTGTGTTCGGACAAATTGATATTGACGCCAAGCGCTTCAACGTCGACCCTGCGGCCGACGATCTGCCCTTGTTGGCAACGCGCAACCTTGTGCTCTTTCCGGGAGTGACGATTCCTATTTCTCTCGGACGCGAGACTTCTATCCTCACTGCCTCCGAGGCGTCAGAGCGTCAGCTGCCGATTGGCATTGTTTGTCAGATTAACCCCGACGAGGAGCAGCCGGCTGTCACAACGGGCCTATATAAATATGGTGTAATTGCCGATGTGCTTAAAGTGTTTGAACTCCCTGACGGCTCTAAAACGGCTCTTGTGCGTTCGCGCGGTAAGTTCCGTATAATTGGCCGTGGCACCGGTAGGCAAATACCCGACGGCAAACTTTCTGCCCGAATTAAACTTTTATCTGAACCCGAGGTTGAAATGACCCAGGAATTGGAGATTGTCATCGAGCAGATTAAGAAAGCTGCTATCAACATTATTAATAAGACCGCTGAAAACTCTAAAGAAATTATCTTTTCGGTCAATCAGACGTCTACACCTTACGAGCTTGTCAACTTCATATGCACCAACATGCACTTCGAGGCTGCCGATAAAGTTGCCATGCTTGCCAAGCCTAATCTCTCTGAGCGCGCTTTTGCCCTCCTTGGCGAACTCGTTAAGAGTGAGGAGAAAGTTGACCTCAGCCGAGAGATTCTCCAGCGCACACGCCAGAACATGGATCAGAATCAGCGCCAGGCTTTCCTGCAGCAGCAGATGGAGACCATCCGCGAGGAGCTTTATGGCGACGCCGATGATGCCGATGAGTTTGTCCACCGTGCCGACCAGCTCGATATGCCTGAAAAAGTGCGCACTGTGTTTAACAAAGAAATCGACAAACTACGTCGTCTCAATCCTCAGTCGCCTGATTATGCGGTGCAATATTCATATCTCGACACTCTCCTCGACCTTCCTTGGAACGTCGAGACCGAGATTAACACTGATTTCAAGTCGGCTCGCCAGATACTCGAAGATGACCACTATGGTCTTGAAAAGGTGAAGGAACGTATTCTTGAGCAGCTTGCAGTTTTGATGAATAATCCTGGAGGCAAGGCGCCAATCCTTTGTCTTGTCGGGGCTCCCGGTGTAGGTAAGACTTCGCTGGGCAAGTCAGTTGCCCGTGCTCTTGGCCGTAATTATCAGCGTGTTTCGCTCGGCGGCTTGCACGATGAGTCTGAAATTCGTGGTCACCGCCGCACATATATTGGTGCTATGCCCGGTCGTATCATCGACGCCATGAAGCGAGCCAAGTCGTCAAATCCAGTTCTTCTTCTCGATGAGATTGACAAGATTGGCCGAGATTTCAAGGGCGACCCGTCGTCAGCTCTTCTCGAGGTCCTCGACCCCGAGCAGAACAAATTTTTCCACGATAATTATATTGACGTAGATTACGATCTTTCTCACGTCCTCTTCATTGCTACTGCCAATACGCTTTCTACTCTCCAGCAGCCTCTGCTCGACCGCATGGAGATTATCGACCTATCAGGCTATCTCGTTGAGGAAAAAGTCGAAATCGCTCGCCGTCATCTTGAGCCGCGCATTCGCGAGGAACACAAGCTTTCACCTGAAGAGCTCAATATCAGTGATTCCGCA
>CAMWQZ010000366.1 GCA_947176515.1 uncultured Bacteroidales bacterium
CAGGAAAGCTGGAAATTCCTCGGCACACTCGTTTCAGCCGCTACAGTCGGTGCAGTCATCCTTATGCTTAAAAATGTTTATGGCTTCTCTGGACCTGACGCCTTAGCAGCGCCTCAGGCTAACGCTATGGCAAAGGTTCTTGAACCAATGATGATGGGTGGCGAAACGCCTTGGACTCTCTATATCATTGGCGCTGTGCTTGCTTTGATTCTCAACTGGCTTGGTGTTCCGGCACTCGCATTCTGCCTCGGCATGTTCCTGCCACTCCATCTCAACACTCCGATGCTCGTCGGTGGTCTTGTATCATGGTTCGTAGGTAAAAGCTCAAAAGACCCCGAACTCTGCAAGGCTCGTAACGACCGCGGCACGCTCATCGCTTCAGGCCTCATCGCCGGCGGTGCGCTCTTCGGTGTTCTTGCTGCTGTTACAATTATGTGCGGACATAAAGTTCCAGATAATGGCGAAGAATTCATACCTCAGGTTCTCGGCATAATAGCTTACGCGGCAATCATCTGCTACCTTTACTGGAGCGCTCGCTCAGCCAAGAAATAAATAATCACATATAACAAAAGCATAAAGGTGTGCCAACCATAAAAATTGGCACACCTTTAATTTTGCATTACCACTCGCTACTAAAATCTGGCGTCAATAACCTTTATGCTTTTTACTGATGATATTGGAGCTGAAACAGGATTAAGTTTTATACTTTTAATCTTTAAATCATTTTTAGCATTCATATCATCATATATATCAGTGATAGTAAGCAATGTCAGTACGCTTTCAAGCTCTTGAGAACTATCTTCATTTAGTTCTTTTCGTTCAAATTTATAGCTATTTTGCCTTCCATCATTGTATGTCACGACTGCGTCAATTTGTTTTAAAGATATTACGTCTATATCACAAGCTAAGTCAGAAACAAATATCGGCTCGTGAAAATTTATATAGATAGAATCATCGCTGACCGTTACAACATATTTTGTTTCAGAAACTGCTAATTTATCTATTGTCTGGTTGAGTATTTTGTTCAACGATGACTCTCCAAGATAAACGGTTAAATCAATGGGGTTGATTTCGTCAGCCTTAACATTATATTCAAATCGTTTCATTCGGTTTGCGTACCATAGAGTGTGGTCCGACCCTAACATAGGATTGTCAAGATTACTAAGATCGATGTCAATTTCAAGATAGTAAGGTTTGTTCTCTCCGAAATGTTTCGCAGGAGAAAAGTCATAAAATATTTGGAAGCCTTCTGGACAATATCTATTTATGAATGATAGTTTATATCTATCATACTCATCTGATATCTCTCTTGGGTTATAATATACAAAGAATTTAGAGTAGTCCATGGCAGGGGTATATGCATTTGCATAAACTTTGTAACGCACATTGAGGGTTGCTTCTTCGCGCGGTTTCATCGAAAATTGAGTATAAAACCATCGTCGGTTGATGCCCTCTACAGGTACTAATTTTTCCTCTTTATCATCATAAGGATTAATCTCAAAACTTATGTCTTTCACACTCTCCTTCGAGCAACTAAATGCTAACTCCGAGTTATTAAAAGTAAAACTGACATCCTTAATCAGTCTTTCATCCCAACCTACTTCATAGATACTTTCTGTATATAAATCATCATGAAAACAATACGTTTCTAATTCATCGATGATTAGATAATCAATTGGGAAGCCATAATCAATTTCTGGGAAATCCTTTTTGGATTCATTTTTGAATGTATATGTCACATCAAAACAATTGTACCCGTCAACATGAGTAATTTTTAGCTTCTCACGGACAATGCGTATCTCCGGAATAGAGATGGGTTGAGGATTTCTTACGCGATTGATTGACGAGAAACGCGCAACGGGATCTCCATTAGCATACGTTATAAGTTTGGCAACTACCAATAGAATTGTCAATAACGCTATTCTATGCATAATTTAATATTATTTACTCAAACTTCTTGCGATGGAAGATGAAGTTGCGGCCGAGATATTTTTCTCGCACGATTGGATTCTCTGCTAATTCTTCAGATGTTCCTTGGAAAAGGATACGGCCGTCGAAAAGCAGATATGCTCGGTCAGTGATACTCAGTGTTTCTGGTGCATTGTGGTCAGTGATAAGAATACCGATGTTTTTTTCCTTTAATTTATATACTATTGACTGAATATCCTGCAATAGGGTCTACACCAGCAAAAGGCTCGTCGAGCATGATAAATTTCGGGTCTATCGCCAGACAGCGAGCGATTTCTGTGCGTCGGCGTTCGCCACCCGAAAGTCGGTCGCCCAGATTCTTACGCACCTTTTGCAAGCGAAACTCCGAAATGAGACTTTCGAGCTTGTCGCGCTGATATTCGCGAGTAGTATCTGTCATTTCGAGCACTGCTCTGATATTATCCTCTACGCTTAATTTGCGGAACACCGAGGCTTCCTGAGCAAGATAGCCTATACCGTTCTGAGCTCGCTTGTAGACCGGAAATTTAGTTATGTCAAGATTATTTAAAAAGATTCTGCCTTCATTGGGCTGCACAAGGCCTACTGTCATATAGAATGTTGTCGTCTTCCCGGCACCGTTAGGGCCAAGAAGTCCTA
>CAMWQZ010000367.1 GCA_947176515.1 uncultured Bacteroidales bacterium
TGCTGCGCCTGCGACAGCTCCAGCCATTGCATCAATCCTGCAAACGAGATTTCTCAACATCATACTCTCAAAATAAAAATCAATAATCTAATTAATAAGCGCCTAACCAGCACATATTTATTCGCCACAAAATTACTATTATTTTATGTAACGGCAAATACAAGACCTAAAAAATCAAAAAAACTCTTGCATATCAGCGCACAAATGACTAATTTTGTGCGCTAATTTTCCGCAATAGGCTCAAAACAAGCAAGCGAGCGCCTTTAGCAAGCTTCGCCTCAGCGGGTTAACTTATTATTAATAACAACAAATGTACGTTATCGTAGAAATTCAGGGACAGCAGTTCAAAGCCGAAGCTGGCAAGTTCTTGTATGTTCACTACCTCGGAGAGCAAGTTAAAGAAGGTGACAAGGTTGAATTTGACCGCGTTCTCCTCGCTGAAACCGATGGTGCCGTGAAAGTCGGTGCTCCGCTCGTTGAAGGAGCTAAAGTTGTTTGCGAGGTAGAAAAGCCCCTCGTCAAAGGTGACAAAGTGATCGTTTTCAAGAAAAAACGTCGCAAAGGCTATCGCCGCAAAAACGGCCATCGCCAGTATTTCACCAAAATCGTGATTAAAGACATTGTCGCTTAACCTTTTAAAATTTATCGAAAATGGCACATAAAAAAGGTGTTGGTAGTTCTAAGAACGGCCGTGAGTCAGAAAGCAAACGACTCGGCGTCAAAATATTCGGTGGCCAGTTTGCAAAAGCAGGCAATATCATCAAACGTCAGCGTGGCACAGTTCACCACCCCGGTTTGAATGTTGGCATGGGTAAAGATCACACTCTTTACGCTCTTATTGACGGCACTGTAGCTTTCACCGAAGGCAAAGGCGGTCGCAAATTCATCAACGTTACTCCTATCGTTGTTGAAGTTGCTGAAGCATAAGCATCGCTTATCATCTAACAAAAGGAAACTCCAATCTCACTCTATAATGCCCACCTATCGCAAGACTGGTGGGCATTATCATTTATATAAACGCCCTTACGAAACTTACTTATGAAAAAATCAATCATTTCTTCACTTCTTGCCACATTCATTTGTTTCAACGCTTTTGCATGGGGCCAAAAGGGTCACGACGTGACCGCCTATATAGCCGAACAGCATCTCACGCCTACGACCAAAGCAGCCGTCGAATCACTTTTCGACGGCAAATCAATCGTCTACTGGGCCAACTGGCTTGACAACGCAAGCCACCAGCGCGACCTCGCCTACACAAAGACCTGGCACTATAAAAATATCGACGAGGGTGTCCGCTACGAAGAAGCCCCGGCTAATCCGGCAGGCGACGCCGTGACCGCCATAAAATCGCGCATCGAAATCCTTAACGACCCTAATGCGTCGCTCGAGGACCAAGTGCTCGCGCTCAAAATTCTCGTGCACGTCGTAGGCGACCTCCACATGCCCCTCCACATGGGTCACGCCACTGACCTTGGCGGCAACCGCGTCAAAGTGAAATATTTCAACCGCGACAATAACCTCCATTCTGTCTGGGATTCATCCATACCCGAGTCAGCCCACAAATGGAGCTACACAGAGTGGCAACAACAGATTGACCGCCTTAATCCGGCTGAAGAAGCCGCAGTAATCAGCGGCAGCATCGATGACTGGGCAAAAGAAACCGTCGCCATCGCCTCTGACGTCTACGCTTACTTCCAGCCCGAGGCTAACATATCTTATAATGAAGTAGCCTACTGGACCCCCACCGTAGAGCAGCAGTTCCTACGCGGCGGCCTGCGCCTCGCTCATCTTCTAAACACCATTTTTGACCCCGAATACGCCGCGCAGCAATAATTACTTAAACATTTTTCGCAAAACGCCTGTCACATTGCTTGGATATTTAAAATTTTATAGTAATTTTGCCACCAGACCAACAAATACTCTTATGAATAAAACTCTACTTCCGCTTATTGCAACCATGATGACTTTAGGGCAACCGGTCATGGCTGCTGCTGATTCACCAGAAAAATCAACAGAGATGCGCATCGGCTATGCCGTGCCTGATAACGAAGGTCTCAATCTCGGCCTCTACATCCACGTGATATTCGAAGGCGCAATCCAATATGACGCAAACGAAATGACTCGTCTTGCCGGAAACCGCATAACTAAAATCCGCGTAAAGGTCGGTAACGAGCTGTCAGTCCAAAACAACTTTGTATTCATTACCGACAATCTTGAAAGCGAACCCCTCTACAAGCAGAGTGTCGACAAATTTGATTATGGATGGAACGAAGTTACCCTCGACCAGCCATTTGAAATCGACGGTCGACAGCTTTTTATCGGTTTCCGCTACGAAAGCACAGGCGAAGTCCTGTCTCTCGACGGCGAGGATGACAACAATCGCGCCAACTGGATACGCCTCTCTCAAGACGCCGAGGGAGCCACCGGTGTCTGGAATCATCAGGGCGGCGGAGCGCTCAATATCCAAGCTATTGTCGAAGGCGAATCATTGCCGCAGAACGATGTGCGCATCGAACGCCATAACATCCAATCCTACGCCGGTACACGCGAAACCAATCCGCTCAGCATAGTGATACGA
>CAMWQZ010000368.1 GCA_947176515.1 uncultured Bacteroidales bacterium
CTGCGTCACACCGACTATAAGATAGACTACGTCATCCGCCAGTATAACACGGTCGAAGAAATCCTCGCCGTGATGGCGACGGAGCCCCAGAAACTCAGCCTGTCAGAGTTCAACCGCGCCGCCCAGACGATGCAGCCCGGCTCTCCCGAGTTCACCGAGGTGATGGAGACGGCAGTGAGGATGTACCCCTCAGACCCGTCGGCCAACCTCAACGCCGCCAACGCCGCCATGTCGGCAGGCAACTATGAGCGCGCGGCGTTCTATCTGAGCCGCATAGCTGAAGACGACACCGATGCAGCGGTCATCTATGCGCGAGGCATGCTCGCCGCGTTGCAGGGTGACTACGACCGCGCCGAGCATCTACTCGCCAATGCAGCGCGCCTGAAAGTAGCCGACGCCCCTGCTGCACTCGACCGTGTGCGTAAGATTAAAGAGGCGAAGGCAGCCCTTGAGACTCCGCAGTCAGAGCGCGACTTCATCATCATCGAGTAACCCTCATAAACAACATATAACAAACAAGAAAACAATCAATCAATATTAATTAACAATTTTCTATTTATGAAAAAACTATTTAAAACATTCTCAATGCTCCTTGCAGCAGCCGCAGTCATGACTGCCACCTCCTGCTCGGACGACCTCGGAAAAGAGATTGGCAACGAACCTGGACAAGATCCAATGGGTGATGGCGTTTACATGGCGTTCTCAGTTCAGATGCCTACTAAGACGGGTTCACGTAGTCAAACCGTTACACCCGGTCAAAGTACCGATGACGTTGAAATTGGTAAGGACTTCGAAAACAACGTCTCTGATATCCTTGTGGTTCTTGCCAAACCATCTGACAATTCGTTGATTCTTGCTACTACTGTAAGTGAGAATAACAACAATAGCCTGACTCATGTTGCCAATAATGGCGCAAGCTCTGAAAGCTACAAAGCTACAGTGATGTTGCAAAAATCTAATTTGTCAAGCTTTTATAGTAAACTTGGATCAGATGCACCAGACGTTAATGTCTATGTTTTCTGTAATCCGACTAATGACCTTAAGTCTCTTACTAATGAGCAAGGAGGAAATACGACTTGGGTTGATAAGGTTTGGGAATATTCAGCTACCCAAGCCGCTATTTGGGAACCGAAGAAGTTCTTGATGAATAACGTTGCCCAGACAGTACGTTCACTACCTCGCACTCTTAATGATTGGAATGCATATAAGACGGCTGCTACTGCGTTTAATCTATCAGGAATGAATGCCGAAGGTCAGGACGTTGAAGTAGATAATCGTAATGGTCGCGGTGCTATTAAGGTTGAACGTTCATGCGCGCGATTTGACTTTAAGGATGGTTCGCCAGTAGGTAATAACACTTATAATGTTGTTTTGGATTCTGATAAAAAAACTTTGATTCAGATTCGTCTCAACAAAATATTCTTTACTAACTTGGCAAAACAATTCTACTATTTGCCTCGAGTTTCTGACAACGGTCTTAATGAAGGAGCTGTAATCTGTGGAGAAGAAACACCTGAAAATTATGTAGTAGGTCCATTTGCAACAGAATTTAATAAAGATGATATAACAACATCCTTTAAATTCAATGATTATTTCCAGTATTCTTTCTTTAACAACAATTGGGGCTACAATAATGCTAATTGGGATAAATACCTTATCTCGGATGTGTTGGAAGAAGATGAGAATTTTAAAGGTACAGAAGAGAATAACAAAGATTTGTATATGAATCATCAGTATCATATATGGCGTTATGCAACAGAAAACGTTATCCCCAGTGATGTCGATAATCAAATTTATGGTCGCACGTCAATTATCGTATTCAAGGGTAAGATGGTTGCAACAGAAGACGCTCTAAACTCATCTGATCCAGATACTAAAGAGATGGCTGAATATATGAATAATGTTGGTGGTGATAAATTAAGTGATACTCAGAAAGACCCCATCCTTTATTCATTCAGAAACAGTTTGTACTTTAAGTGGGAGGGTGTTCAGAAATCCGCAATTAAGGATGCTATCACTATGACAGATAATCGTCCCAAAACAATAGGAACATATGAAGAAGATGGTGTAGAATATTTAATTGTCGACCCGACAACAATCTCTCGTACAAGTTCACTCTACATTGCCGTATTTGGCAAGCGAATAAAAGGTGAAGATAAGGCAGGAGCAATAGGTAAGTTCCAGTGGGGAACGACTTGGTATATTGATGATCCTGAAAAAACTCTTGAAGGTGATATAACTGTTTTAACTAATTCGGCTAATGTTATATGGAGTAACTGGAATAATGCAGGTCGTCCTAATAATGATCTTCTTTCTTCAATGCGTAAAGCTATCACTGACGCAGGCTTCACAATCTATCAGACCAGCGAAGATAAAGAAGATGGTGGTTGGGGTTACTACTGCTATTACTACTATAGAAACCGTCACAATGATAACAATGACAATGGTGTAATGGGCCCGATGGAATTCGCAGTAGTTCGTAACAATGTTTACAAGCTTGCTGTAACAGAAATTTCACAGCTCGGTCACCCCCGTATTCCCGAAAATGATCCGGATAAACCAACTCCTAACACTCC
>CAMWQZ010000369.1 GCA_947176515.1 uncultured Bacteroidales bacterium
AGTGAAGAATGAAAAATTAATATCTATGCGCATGCCACTCATTCTTCATTATTAACTCTTCATTATTCATTTAGCTTGTTGCTTTACTACATAGACCGCGACCTCACAGTCGCGGTTTTTTGATTTCTATGTAAATTTCACGAAGCTTTGAAATTAAAGATTGGACGGATGATTGTATCAATAGTGACCGTTTCGCCTATATTAGCGATAATATCTTCGGCTGGTTTGTAGACCATCGGTGATTCGTCACGGGTGAAATCGTTGACAGACTCTGAGTAGATACCTTGCATCGAAGCCTTAAAATCCTCCATGGATATTTTCTCATATGCTTGTGATCGGCTAAGCACACGTCCGGCTCCATGTGGCGCGGAGCAGTTCCAATCGGAGTTTCCCTTTCCGGTGCAGAGCAAAGAGCCATCGCGCATATTCAACGGTATGATACAGCGTTCACCTTCCGCGGCTGAGATTGAACCTTTGCGGATGATATTGTCATCACTGATATAGTTGTGGACTGATTCAAACATTTCTTTCACTTCAACTCCATCAAAGAATCGCATCAGGAGCATGGCAATAAGCCGACGGTTTAGCTTGGCCCATCGCTGACACAGACGCATATCGTGGAGATATTCTTCACGGGCTTCTCCTTCGACATAACACAATGCTGAAGGGAGCAAAGTCTTGGAGTCCTTGTGCTCATTGCGCATCTTTTTGATTACGCTTTGCAGCTCTGAGCGACGCCCTGTTGCTTTATATTCTTCTATCGTGCGTTTGATTGTTTCTTCAAATTCATCGTAGCCTTCGGTAAGATGCTTGATAGCTTTTGCCTGATAGATATCCGCCACCTGCTTGCCGAGGTTACGTGAACCTGTATGGATTACAAGGTAGACGTTACCTTCATCGTCTTTGTCAAGCTCGATGAAGTGATTGCCGCCTCCGAGCGAACCGATAGCTTTGTTGATGCGTCGGGAGTCTTTAAGGTTGCGGTAGCAATACAGCTCAGTGACAAGCTCTTTGGCCTCTCGATAGATGTCCATTTCATCGCCGACAAGAGGTTTGAATCCAAATCGGTCTTCTCTGACAATCATGCCTGAAGGCACGCTGGAGCGAATGTGCTCATTGAAAGCATGATAATCGATGTTGCTTAGTTTCCCAAGATTGAGAACGAGCATTCCACACCCTATGTCCACTCCAACGATATTGGGTATCACCTTGTCGCCAAGGTTGCCTGTGAAACCTATGACGCAGCCGGCTCCGGCATGGACGTCGGGCATAATTCGTATCTTTTTGTCTGCAAAAACATCAATCGAGAGTAACTCTTTAATCTGCTCTAAAGCCTTCTCCTCAATGTTGTCGGTGAATATCTTCACGTCATATCCTTCAATTGTCTTCATCAGTATGTTTTAATAATGTTTATAATTTGAGGACAAAGTTAGATATGGGGTGCGCAACTATTTTGCGCACATAATTTTTTTTGAAAAAAATTATGTGATGCACGAAAATTTAAATCGGCTTATAGGGCATTGAACCTTATTTATCGTAGTGTGAGGATGCGATTCTGACACTTTCGGCTACACGTGCGCGGAATTCTGGTGGAGCGACTACTTCTACGTGACCTCCATATCCGAGGATAAGTCGTTCCAGTTCATTGTTGATTACAACCTTTAGTGAAATCTGAATACTTCCGTCTCCGAAACGTTGCTCTACTTTTTGTGAATTATGGAATGGTTTGGATTCGATGTATGGGGCCTGATGACGGTCAACTTTTATTATAACCCTCTTAGCCTTGTCTCCTATGCTCTTGGTCACTCCGATTGTGTCGTCAAAAAAATGCTCAGGGTCAAAATCAACACATTTCTTAAAAGGTTGATCTTTATCCAAAGATACAGAATGAATACGGTCGAGGGCGAATATATTGACCTGAGGTGAGCGGTTGCTTGCCTTTTCTCCGATAAGAAACCAACGGTTACGATATTCCTTAAGCAAATATGGATACACTGTTAAGATGTCAGATTGACGTGCCTTGAACGACTGATATTCAAGTCTGATGGTATGTTGTTTCCTGACTGCGTCATATATTGCACCGATAAATTGTGTTCCTTTATATCCGGGCACACGTTCCATGTCCATAGCTGGAGCCGAGGAGCCAGTGTGACGTGATATTTGTTCGTTTAGCTTACTGATGGTGTCAATTGATGAGGCCAATTGAGGAAATCCTTGCAGTTGCCGCAGTATATCAAGTGCAGAATTGAGCGCATCCAGTCCCTCCTCATTAAGAGGAAGATGAGTTATGCTGTAGTCAGGGTCGTCATACTCATAATATTTATTGTCTCGCACAACTATCGGTGCGTTATATCCTAAGCGGTCGCTGCGCATCAGTGCAAGGTCATTCTGAAATGTGCGCCGGCTCACAGGGTTGCTACGGCCTTCAAACTCGGCCAAAGCATCCGTACAGGCGTCAATGAGGTCGTTGATTGTCCAGCGGCGGTATCGATTCTGCAAACAGCTGTCAATTGTCGAAATACGTATTATGGTAGCTCGATTCTGCTTCATGGTTG
>CAMWQZ010000370.1 GCA_947176515.1 uncultured Bacteroidales bacterium
TTATGACTCTTTGAAACCTCAATGTTTTTAGTTAATTTTGTGGTTGAAATACAGAAAACTATGGTGAAAACCCCTAAAAATATTGCCGTTATTGGGGCTACGGGCTCAATCGGTACACAAACTCTCGAAATAATAAGCTCTCATCCAGAACTTTATCGAGCAACTGTAATTGCGGCTGGACGAAGAGTCGATGACTTGATAGCTCTTGCACGTAAACACCGTCCTGCTCTGGCTGTTATTGCCGATGTTAATAAATATAGCGTTCTGCTTGATGCTCTTGAACCGCTTGGCATCGAGACTGCTGCCGGCGAACAGGCTCTGTGCGACGCTGTTTGTCGAGACGATGTCGATATGGTTGTGACTGCAACTGTTGGTTATAGCGGACTCGCTCCTACAATTGCTGCCATTAAAGCCGGTAAAGACATTGCTCTTGCCAATAAGGAAACATTGGTCGTTGCAGGGCAATATATAACAGAATTGCTTGCAAAGTCAAAATCTCGAGTTTTCCCAGTCGATTCTGAGCACTCGGCCATATATCAATGCCTCGACGGAGAGGACAGAGCTAACGTTAAAAAACTGATTATTACAGCATCTGGTGGCCCATTTCGTAAATGGACGGCGGAACAGATGGCTAATGCCAAGGCGTCTGATGCGTTAAAACACCCTAATTGGTCGATGGGTGCAAAGATAACAATAGACTCTGCAACCATGATGAACAAAGCATTCGAGATTATTGAGGCAAAATGGTTATTTGGCTTTGACGGCGACCAGATTGAAGCCGTAGTCCATCCTCAGTCTATAGTTCATTCGATGGTTGAGTTCACCGATGGCGCTATCAAAGCTCAATTAGGGCTTCCCGATATGAAATTGCCTATTGCCTACGCTCTTGGCGAAGGCAAGAGACTACCTGGAGCTGAAAAGCCTCTGAGAATTTCAGATTACGCTGCCCTTACTTTTGAGCGCCCCGATATAGAGAAATTTCCCTGTCTCACATTGGCGCAGGAGGCGATGCGTCGTGGAGGAAACAGCGCGTGCGTTATCAATGCTGCCAACGAGATTGCTGTTGCAGCCTTCCTTGATGGTAAAATTGGTTTCAACGATATCTATTCAACCATCATACGCACACTCGATGCTATGCCTTACATTGAGACTCCAGGCTACGCAGATTTCGTAGCTACGAACAATGAAGCCCGAATGTTTGCAACATCAATCATTTAATAATAAATCTACAATCATAAATATTTTATACAGCTGATGGAAAGTACTCTGATGAAAGCCCTGCAACTTATTGTTGCGTTGCTCATTTTGGTGACAATTCACGAATTTGGCCATTACTTTTTTGCCCGTGTGTTTGGCATTAAGGTCAATCGTTTTTACCTCTTTTTCAACCCTTGGTTTTCGATTTTGAAATACCGTCCCGACAAAGGCACATTAGAACTTATCGGCTGGACAGATAAAGATGGTAAAGACCGTGCATGGAAGACTTTTAAAGTTGGTAAGACTTATCCTCCGCGTCCTGACGGTAAACAGACCTGGCGCGACACCCTTTACGGTCTTGGCTGGCTACCTCTTGGTGGCTATTGCGATATCGCCGGTATGGTCGATGAGACCAAGAGTTCAAAAGACCTTGCAAGCGAGCCCCAACCTTGGGAATTTCGCTCAAAGGCTGTCTACAAGCGGTTTCTGGTTATGGTTGCAGGTGTGCTGTTTAACTTCATCCTTGCGATTGCCATTTATACCGGTATCGCTATTCACTGGGGTGACCGTGTAGTGCCATTCTCTGCTATGACTGAAGGCATGGACTTCAGCACCGAGTTCCAGGATGCCGGTTTCCGAAACGGCGACAGACTCTTGTCTCTTAACGGTGAGCCTCTTGATGCAAAAGATTATAGCGTCGCGTGGAATCTCATCCAGCCTGGAGCTAAGGTTGGAGTCCTTCGCGACGGACGTGACACAGTCAACATAGTCGTCACCGATAAGCTGCTGTCAGCAATTGTCGAGAAAGGTAATGACTATACTCCAATGTCGATAAGAGTACCGGTGGTGATTGCCAGTCTCATGTCGGGCGATCCGGCTGCCAAGGCTGGCCTGCAGAAAGCTGACCGCATTGTCAAGGTCGGCAACGATACCACGCCGTCGATTACAGAGTTTATGCCTGTCCTTGCGGCCCACAAAGGCGAAAAACTCCCGTTCGTCATTATCCGTGATGGCAAGGAGCAAACCGTATATGTCGCTATCAACGATGGTGGTAAAATTGGCATCCAGATGCTTAGTCCTGCCGAAATTTTCGATATCGAAGAAGTCCACTACTCATGGCTCAGCGCTATACCGCGAGGGTGGGAGATTGGCACAGACCGCCTGTCCACATATGTGTCATCACTTAAACTTGTGTTTAGCAAAGAGGGCGCGCAGAGTGTTGGTGGTTTTGGCACTCTTGGTAGCCTTTTCCCCGACAAATGGGATTGGTACAGCTTCTGGCAGATTACAGCATTCCTGTCTATGTATCTTATACACATCTGACGCTGCCGACGATCTTACGCGTGTA
>CAMWQZ010000371.1 GCA_947176515.1 uncultured Bacteroidales bacterium
AAGTTAAGCTATCGCTCAAGGCAGAGCAAGGCTTTGTAACTGACGATTTCCTGGCAATGCTTGAAGATGGCTCGGGTCTGCGTTTAGGCGCTGACGTGCTGTCGATAGCTGTGGGACGTCTGCCGGTGACAAGCGCATCTACTGCAAAAATTATAGCAGATAAGATTATTGAATATGCGCGACGAGCATCGACAGGAGCATGGAAAAATCGTGTGCTTGCCCTTGCCGACGAAAAGGATGCAGGAGTGCACTACAAGCAAGCTGAATGGTTTATGAACGGCGTCGAAAAACAAAAAGACAATCCTTATCTTCTTGAAAAGGTATATCTGCCGGCTTACGAAAAATCAAACGGCGTCTACCAGGTAGCCCGTGACAAGATGTATCGTACGCTCGACGAGGGAGTGGCATGGTGGACCTTCATCGGCCACGCAACCAACCACTCTTGGACCGGAGACGGCATGCTGACTTACTCTGACATCAATAGTATGTATCTGCGCCATCTGCCATTTGTCTACGCTGCAACATGTAACTTCCTGCGCTGGGATTCGAACACCCAGAGCGGTGGTGAGATTATGATGTATGAGAAAAACGGCGGCGTTATAGGCATGATTAGCGCCACGCGACCTGTTTACATTACTTATAACGGCTATTTCTCCTATGCCATTGGACATGAACTGAGCAAGCGCGACTCTGAAGGGAAGTTAATGACCACAGGCGAAATCTATCGTCGAGCTAAAAACAACATTCGCGCAATTGAAGAAAACGGCGCTGTTAAAGACAAACTGAACAACGACAACCGTCTGCGCTATGTGTTTATGGGCGACCCGGCGCTCCGCCTCGCAACGCCCGACAATCTCATTGCAATCGAATCAGTGAGCGGTGTCAAAATTGACGGTCCCGACCAGATTATAATTCCGGCAAGAGGTATGCCGGAAATCAAAGGGGTTATAACAGGACCCGACGGCTCGGTGCTCACAGACTTCAACGGCACTTTGATGCTTGACCTTTATGACGCCGAGCGCTCAACCATCCTTGAGGGCGGTGAATATGAAACGACGCTTCCCTTTGACGAGCACGGCGAGAAGCTCTATTCGGGTTCTTGCCGCGTAAGCAACGGCGAGTTTAAGCTAACCGTCGCTATGCCCTCTGATATCACGGACAATTTCCGTGAGGCAACTATCGCCCTCTATGCCTACTCTGATGATAATATCACTGAAGCATCGGGCATCGACAGAAGCTGCTATGTATATGGCTATGATGAAGAGGCCGCTGAAGACAACGAGCCGCCGGTAATCGAACTCCTTGCAATCAATCATCCGACTTTCCGTCAGGGCGACGAGGTCAACACCAACCCCATGGTCATCGCATCTATCAACGACAACGTCGGCATAAATCTTTCGATGGCCGGTATCGGCAGACAGATGTCGATAATGCTTGACGACAAGCGCAGCTACAACGATGTGCCATACTACTTCACCCCGGCTTCTGACGGCAGTCCGGCAGGCGAGATTGCTTATCCGCTTGAAGGCCTCACCGAAGGTCATCACACTATTCGACTCAGAGTCTTTGACACCAATGGCAATTCGACCTCAAAGACAGTAGACTTCTTTGTGCGCGAAGGCTTGGCTCCGACAATATTTGATATTTATACCGACGCTAACCCGGCGTCGACCGAAGCTAACTTCTATCTTGCCCACAACCGCCCTGAAGGGATGCTAACCGTGACCGTATCTATTTACAACCTTTTAGGTCATAAGTTGTGGGAACAATCGTCGACAGGACGTAGCGACATGTTTACTTCATCGCCTGTAACATGGGACCTCACCGACGGCACTGGCCGACGTGTGCCACGCGGCATATACCTTTACAGCGCAACCATCACGGCCGACGGCGAAAACTACTCGACCGGTTCACGTAAGATAGCCGTAACTTCGCGTTGAGGCAATAATCAGCCGGATTTTCAGTTATAATAACATGTAATTACTGATATAGTTATTGAAGATAATGAAACCATCATTGCGCATATCACTCATACTCACGGCAATTGCTGCCTTTTCGACCCAGGCTTTCGCAGAGAGCAATATCAAAAATGACGAATTTAACCCCATCACTACAGGCGTCACATCGCTGAGTATAGCTCCTGACGCGCGCGGTGCATCTATGGGCGACCTGGGTGCAGCAACCGATCCTGACGCCAATTCGCAGTTTTGGAATCCGTCGAAATATGCTTTCGCCTATAGTCAGGCAGCCGTATCACTGAGCTATACGCCATGGTTGCGAAAGTTGGTCAACGACATCTTTCTTGCCAATCTCGCCGGCTACTGGAAAATAGGCAGTAACGACAATCAGGCGTTGAGCGCATCACTGCGCTACTTCTCTCTCGGCGAAGTCAACACAAGCCCGGTCACTGGCGCCGGCCAGAGCCTTAATCCTTATGAAATGTCAGTGGACGTGGGATACTCACGCAAACTGTCGGAAAAATTTTCGATGGGTGTAGTATTCCGATATATCTACTCAGACCTTGGTTTCTCAGATTCTTATGC
>CAMWQZ010000372.1 GCA_947176515.1 uncultured Bacteroidales bacterium
CGGCTGCTTCGAGCTGAGCCGTTTTGCCTGCCACTGACTGCTCTGGTGAAATAGCGAGAGGCGCAGAGTCGATAGCGGTGACGAAAATATCGCGCGGCTCATTATCGGGATTTGGAACAATATCATAGGGGCGCTGGCGCATCTCCGCAAGCAGGCCCGAGACAGAAAGCAAGCGCATAGCGTCGGCTGATGTGGGTTTAGAAGGGATGTCGAACTGGCGGAATGACTGGCTATCGTTTTTTTCAATTACGATGCGCATCACTTTGCGGCGCTCGCCTCTGACGACGGCTTTAACCGTGCCGGCAACAGAAGCTACGAGCTTTACGTCCTCGTGGTTCTTATCATGCATAATTGGAGCGCCTGCTAAAACAGCATCGCCCTCCTTAACGTCGACTTTGGGTTTGAACCCCGGAAAGTCATCGGGAGTGATGGCGAAAAGCTTAGCGTCGACATCGCGTACGGCCGAGTCGGTGATGCCTCCGGCGATTTTCAGGTCAAGACCTTTTTTGAGTTTGATTTTCATACGTCTTGTCAATTTATGATAAGTTTGGTATGGATTACTTTTGATGAATGGTTTTTCATCGCAAAGTTACGATTTTTTGGTCAATTATTATTAAAGATGTGTAATAAAAGTGATGAACTTTTTAAGCCTTGCGTGGTTAAGAATTGTAGAATTAACATTATGCTTATTATGTCAGTAAAGAAATTATTAGCCGTGTCAGCCTTGATAGCAACGGCGACATTAGTCGTAGAGGCGCGCCAAAGTCTTGTAGATGACCATATTGATTCTATGGTTATGTCTCATAAAATTATAACTATTGATGGTCAGCCGAGTAAATCGCAGGCTTATGTTGACTCAGTCAAATCCTTGATTGAGAACTTTTATTATGACCAATTCCGCCACTTCCAAGACCCGGATGCGCCTTACTTTTTGTTTATGAGCAAAGATGCGCAATTGGCAATGGGTATTGGCGGCTGTGTCAGGATGCGTGGCTATTACGATTGGGGTGGAGCAATTCCAGCGAGTGGTTTTGCGCCATACCTAATCCCGATGAATCCAGAACCTACGCAGATGCGCAATTTCGACACGACACCTGCTGGTACATGCCTGTTCTTCCGTGTCATTGGCCGAAATAAATTGTTGGGCTACTATCAATTGTACATCGAGGCAAACTTCAACGGTTATCAGGCGCGCGGCTTTGAACTTAAAAAGGCATATGCTTTGATTAACGATTTTACGATAGGCTATGCAAACTCGACATTCAGCGATCCTGCTGCAACGCCTCCAACGGTTGATGCCCAGGGCCCCAATAATAAGATTTCACCAACGGCTGTCCTCGTAAGGTGGATGCCTACAGTCAAAGACCATTGGGTTTTTGCCGTTTCAGGCGAGACCCCTGCGCCACAGATAGGCGCCGACGGACAATATGCAGCCAAGTGCAACAAATGGATGCCTGATTGGGCGGCTTTTGTTCAGTATCAATGGAAACGAGGTCAGCATGTCAGGTTGTCGGGCATTCTGCGCACGCTTTCTTATCGAAATCTCGTTAAAGAACAAAATCATAATGTTGCCGGATGGGGCGTTCAGCTTAGCTCTGTAGCTCATCCAATACCTCAACTTACAACTTATCTTAATGCTTCTTACGGTCACGGATACGAGAGCCTTGGCGGCGACTTATTGATTGGGAATTATGACCTTGTTGCAGACAGTTCTGACCCGGGCAAACTTTATGCGCCGGCGGCTTATGGCTGGAGTGTGGGTGTGCAATATAATTTCACTCATTCGTTATTCGCGTCTGTCACCGCAAGTCAGTCTCGCTATTGTCCGAAGGGCACGATTGCACCCCAGGAATACCGTCATGGCGAATTTTATGCAGTCAATGCATTTTGGAATCTCACGCCGCGCATGCAGGTTGGCGTGGAATTCGACCTCGGTTGCCGTACGGACTTCAGTGGTGAATCGCGCTGGGCAAAAAGAGTAGGGGCAATGGCACAATTTTCATTCTGAGCACTCAACCAAATTGCAGTGACGGTTGTTTAGATAATAAAAGAAAAAGTCAAATCAAATTATAAGTTTAACTAATTTATTTATGTTATGAAATCAGTAGATTTAAGAACAATAGGCCAGACACGATGGTGGTGGCTCGTTCTCGCAGTTGGTATTTTATTAGTCATTGGTGGTTTTGCATATTGGTTCTGGCCGGCAGCAGGCTATGCGGTTGCATCTCAAATTTTCGGTTGGCTTTTAGTGCTGACAGGTATCGTTCAGCTTTGCGTGGCAGCCGGACCTAATTCTCCAAAAGGCTGGGGATGGTGGATTGTAGGCGGCGTAATTGATTTGTTTGTAGGTTTTATGCTTGTGCGCAGCATCGTCCTCTCAGAAGCCGTATTCCCTTACTTCCTTGCATTTGTATTCCTTTATTGGGGTATCGAAGCATTCTTTGGAGCTGCCCGCCGACGCAACCATTACTGGTGGTTAGGTATTATCAACGGTATCCTTCTTGCTGTCATTGGATTCTTCTTCCTTGAAGCTGGCTGGACA
>CAMWQZ010000373.1 GCA_947176515.1 uncultured Bacteroidales bacterium
ACTTTTGCTCTTGTAGTTGCCGGCTTTACTCTTTTCCGCGCGCCGTCACTTGAAACCGTCGGCGATATGGCTACCCAGATTTGGAACGACTTCCACATCGAGGTTGCTCCGCAGTTTATCGAAAGCTATATCTTGATTGTAGCTGCTATTGCTGCCGGATATTTCATGCACTTTACTCCAAAGTCATGGACAACAGGCACTGTCCGTGTCTATAATTCAATGCCAATAGTTTTGCAATCTGTCTTTTTGGCAGCCTTGCTTTTCATTGTAATTCAGACCCGTCAGAGTGAGCTCGTCCCATTCGTCTATTTACAATACTGATTTTTAATTCATATATAATTATATCTGGCGTGCCGAATAATTTTGGCACGCCTTTTGCATATTTATTGCAGACTTCTGAAACAAAAACACACCGCAATTGTTAATATTTTAGATTTAACTAAAAATACTGATTATAATAATACGTAAAATATTTCATCTATATCATTATGAATTTCAACAATTTTACCATCAAGTCGCAAGAAGCCATTCAAAAGGCTGTTGAGATTACCCGTGGAGCAGGTCAGCAGGCCATCGAGCCCGTTCACTTGCTGAAAGGTGTTATCGAAGAAGGCGAGTCGCTTGTGAAGTTCATTTTCCAAAAGATTGGTGCCAACATCGTTTCTGTCAATTCTCAGATTGACCGCGCGATTGACGCCTTACCTAAAGTTTCAGGTAGCGAGCCATATTTGAGCCGTACCTCTAACGATGTTCTTCAGAAAGCATTAGACATCGCTAAAAAGCAAGGTGACGAGTATGTCACCCTCGAAGCCATTCTTTTGGCTCTTTTCGACATTAACTCTCAGGCATCAACTATTCTTAAAGATGCCGGACTAAGTGATAAAGAATTAAAGGCAGCCATCGACGAGCTCCGTAAAGGTAAGAAGGCAACTGACCAGAGCGCTGAGGAAACTTACAACGCCTTGTCCAAGTATGCTGTCAACCTTAACGAACGTGCTCGTTCCGGCAAGCTCGACCCAGTAATCGGTCGTGACGAAGAAATCCGCCGTGTGCTTCAGATTCTTAGCCGACGCACTAAGAATAACCCTATGCTTATCGGCGAACCGGGTACTGGTAAGACCGCGATTGCCGAAGGTCTCGCTCATCGTATCGTCAGAGGTGACGTTCCCGAAAATCTTCGCACAAAGCAGATTTATTCGCTCGATATGGGCGCACTTGTTGCAGGCGCTAAATACAAAGGCGAGTTCGAGGAACGACTCAAGGCTATTGTTAACGAAGTGACCTCAGCCGACGGCGAGATTATCCTTTTCATCGACGAAATCCATACTCTTGTCGGTGCAGGTAAGGGCGAAGGCGCTATGGATGCCGCCAACATTCTTAAGCCGGCGCTTGCCCGTGGTGAGCTTCGCAGCATCGGTGCAACAACACTCGATGAATATCAGAAATATTTCGAAAAAGATAAGGCTCTTGAACGTCGTTTCCAGAAAGTCCAGGTCAACGAACCTGACGAGGCAAGTGCCATCGCCATCCTTCGTGGCTTGAAAGAGCGTTACGAGAATCATCATAAGGTACGTATCCGTGACGAGGCGATTATTTCGGCCGTTCAATTGTCAGAGCGTTATATCACTGACCGTTTCTTGCCCGACAAGGCTATTGACCTTATTGACGAGGCAGCTTCTAAATTGAAACTTGAAATCGACTCTGTTCCTCAGGCTCTCGACGATATTTCACGCCGCATAGCTCAGAAAGAAATTGAGCGTGAAGCAATCAAGCGCGAAGGCGACGAAGCCAAGGTGCGCGACATCGAAAAAGAACTCGCCACCATGCGCGAGGAAGAGAAAGAGTATTCTGCAAAGTGGAAGGCCGAGAAAGACCTTATCAATCGCATTCAGCAGAATAAGATTGACATTGAGCAGTTAGGTTTCGAAGCTGAAAAGGCCGAACGCGAAGGCGATTATGCCAAGGTTGCAGAGATTCGTTATTCTAAGATTCAGGAAAAGGAGAAAGAAAACGAAACTATTCAGGAACAGCTTCGCATGATGCAGGGCGAAAAGGCTCTTATAAAAGAAGAGGTCGACTCTGAAGATATCGCCGACGTTGTTTCTCGTTGGACTGGTATTCCTGTCAACAAAATGGTTCAGTCAGAGAAAGAGAAACTTCTCCATCTCGAAGCCGAGCTTCACTCTCGTGTTGTTGGCCAGGACGAGGCTATCAGTGCTATTGCCGATGCAGTTCGTCGTAGCCGCGCAGGTCTTAATGACCCGAAACGTCCTATCGGCTCTTTCATCTTCCTTGGTACGACTGGTGTCGGTAAGACTGAGCTTGCTAAGGCTCTCGCTGAGTACCTCTTTGATGACGAGAACATGATGACTCGTATCGACATGAGTGAATATCAGGAGAAACACGCCGTTTCGCGACTCGTTGGAGCGCCTCCGGGATACGTTGGTTATGATGAAGGTGGTCAGTTGACCGAGGCCGTTCGCCGCAAACCTTACTCGGTTGTCCTCTTTGATGAGATTGAAAAGGCTCACCCGGATGTA
>CAMWQZ010000374.1 GCA_947176515.1 uncultured Bacteroidales bacterium
GGTCCAGGCTACGTAACCATAGATTGCGATTGCGAGGTAATAGATATTGATTGCAAAATCAGCGTATATGCCTTTGTTGTAATAGATAAACAAAGAAATCATAGGCATAATCACGCTCATGAGCCACACGAGGCGGTTTGCGTGATATTCGAAATAGAGATATGCCAGCCCCACAGCGAGGCCGGCAATCTCTAAAAGACGTTCGGGAGTGAAAAATTGAATCAGTTCCTGCATCAGAATTTAATTGCGATTGAGGCCATGACGTTGGTGGTCGCCTGAGCGGCGTAACCGGCATAGCGGTAAATAACTTTTTCGCCTGCGTCATCGACATAATACCCTGCTCCGGCATAACCGTTGCTCTCATACTTCTCATTGAATAGATTGTAGATCGAAAGACCGACACGGAGCTCTTTTAATGAAAGTAAACGGCGGAAGGTATAGCCGAGGTGGAGGTCAGTAACGAAATAGGCGTCGAGACACTGCTCGTCGTTATGAGCATTGTTGAGATATTGCTTTGACACATAGCGGCTGTCGAGATTTGCCTCGAAACCGGAATATTTGAAGCCAAACGAGTTGGCGAGAGTGAAGTCAGGCGAGAATGCAATCGGAGTATCACCGAGGTCAAATGAAATCGGATTGGTCCACTCGTCTTCGTAGATATATTCGACGAAGTTCTTGATGCGGTTGCGTGACAGAGTGGCATTGATATTCCAGTCAAACCATGTGCATGGACGGAGCGACGCCTGGAGTTCGACACCCATGCGATAACTCTTGGGGACGTTTATGCTCAGAGGATTGCCAGTATCGGAAAGCTGACCCGTCACGACGAGCTGGTCTTTGTAATCCATATAATAAAGATTGACTCCGGCAGAGAAAATCGAACTATTGAAGCTATAGCCAAGTTCATAATCAAACAGTCGCTCGGCGCGAGGCACGTTGTTCATGTCCCCGTCGGTGAAATTGTCTCTCACGGGCTCTTTGTGAGCGACGCTCCACGATGCGAATGCGCGGTTCTGATTGTTGATTTCCCAGTTGAGGCCTAATTTAGGATTGAAGAAATTATATTTTTTATGGATGTCAAGCAGCTGCATGGCATCGGTGTTGTAATCGAAATTATCGCTGACGCCGGTAATCTTATAATCAATATGACGATACTGGAGGTCACCGAAAGCTGAAACGCCCGAACCGATAGCGACATTTGCGCGAGCATAGATGTTACCGTCGAGCTTTTCGCCGAGGTTACGATAGTATTCCTGGAGAGGGTCAATCGGGCCGACGTAGTTGCGCACCCATGCTATCTGGCCGAAGTGGTGGCCGCGGAAATTGTTAAGAGCTCCGCCAAGCACAGCTGCTACCCTACCGCGATTGTAAGAGAGGGAGAACACGCCGCCGCCGAAGCCATTGTCATTTTTCTTCAGGCGGATAAGGTCACTTTTCTTTATCTTCTCGCCGTCGATATAAAACGGCTCGAGGCCATACTCGGCAAGGGTGCGGTTGGTCTTATACTGATTGTAGTAACCATCGTCCTTTGTGTAGTGAAGGGCTACGTTAAGGTTCATATAATCTGACAGGGTCTGAGAGAAAAGCAGATGGAAGTGGTGCTGGATATAATTATCGGTCTGGTCGTCGTAGTATGCGGTCTTGCCGTCGGAGGTGGTGTACTTGCCGCAGGGATTGTAGCGGCGTCCATACTCAGCCATTTCTTCTTTTGACGCATAGTCCCACGCCATGTAGGTCTGCTCCTTGCCGCCGAAAGCGAGGAGACGCACTTGTGTGCCGCCGTTCATGTAGGCTATCTGGCCGAAGTAGCTCCAGAGTTTTGACCACGCGCGGTCGATGTAGCCGTCGCTGCCGAGGTGACTGAGGCGAGCGTCAATAGTCCAATGTCCGCCAAGCAAGCCTGAGCCGACGCGGAGAGTCTGCTTGTTGGTGTTATACATGCCGTAAGTGGTTGCAAACTCGCCGTAGGGGTCTTCGGTGGGAGCGTCGGTGAGCATGTTGATTGACGCGCCGAATGCACCGGCGCCATTGGTCGACGTTCCGGCGCCGCGCTGAATCTGGATGTCGCGCAGCGACGACGCGAGGTCGGGCATATTGACCCAATAGACATTGTGGCTCTCGGAATTGTTGATTGGAATACCATTGGCGGTGACGTTGATGCGCGAACCGTCGGTGCCGCGCACACGGATAGACGAATAGCCCATGCCGGCTCCGGCGTCAGACGTCATTATGACCGAGGGGGTCATGCTCAGAAGGAAGGGGATGTCGTGACCGTCGTTAATCTTAGCGAGTTGCGATTTGGTGACGTTGGTAAACGCCACGGGCGTTTTTTTGTCAGCGCGGTTAGCTACGATTTCGACGTTGTCGAGGTTAATAACACTCGAAGAGTCGGCCTGGTCGATTTCGACAGCCGACAGGCAGGGCGACGCACATAGCGACGCCGCTGCGAGAAGCAGTTTGTTCATACTTTTATTTTCTCTACGCCGGTATTACCCGGTTCAGGTTCCAAGGGTATAATCTCAGCTTCGCCTTG
>CAMWQZ010000375.1 GCA_947176515.1 uncultured Bacteroidales bacterium
CATAGAATGTGGATAATGTTTGGCGAAGAAGAGGGTCGCTATTGTCGGCGGCGCGCTGTGCGGAGGATGCCAAGCTCGGTGATGACGTAGTCTACTGCGACATCATGAGAATCGGCGTCAATTTCGTCAATGAGCTGGAAGTCGTAGGCAACTCCTATTTTTATGGCACGGGTGTTATTGAGCAGTCGGTCATAGTAACCTTTACCACGACCTACGCGATTGCCTTTGCGGTCATAGGCAACGGCAGGAACAATGACCATGTCAATCTGAGACATGTCAGTGGTGTCGTCGCCATCAGGCTCCTCGATATTGAATGCTCCGAGGTGTAGGCGAGACTTTGAGTAGGGGAGTATCTCGAGATTAAGACCGTTGACGCGAGGGAGATAGAAGCGTTTACGGGTGTGCCACTTGTCAATGAAGTCGAGTGTCGAGAGTTCATCAGGCAATGAATGATAGAGCAGGATGCTTTCAGACATCATGAATGCCGCGGTGCGCTCAAGGAGGTCAAACACGGTCTTAGCTGCCTGGCGACGTTCGTCAGCGTCAAGCAGACTTTTGTGTGCGCGGATGCGCAGGCGTATATCTTCTTTATTCATTTTCGTCAGATTGTTTTTCGTTGTCGTTATTCTTCAGTCTCTCATAACGCACGGGGATATCGGCCTGGCCTTCAGACAGGAGTTTCAACGCTTGGGCGACAGCATTGTCGCGAGTGTTGAACACCTCATAAGAGGCGCCGAAGCCGAGAGTGTCGCGAGCGACGAGGGCTTTCAGATAATTAACAATCAACGCTGACGAAATGTTGATGTAATGCCAGCGCGCCGGAATGCCTTTTTGAGCGGCGTATGATACAAACGATTGCAGAAGTGTGGCGTCAGACGGAAGCATAGCCATCAGTTCGTCGACTGTCTTAGCTTTTGAGAACTCTTCACGGTTAAGGTCGGCGAGCTCATATGCATATTTCTGCAAGAGACCGGCATTGGAGACGTTGACATAATATGAGGAGTAGCCAGTTGTGTCTGAGGGAACAAATACATCAGGCATAATGCCGCCACTGCCATAGACCGTGCGACCGTTAAGGGTCTTGAAAATCTGGTCAGTATTGAGATAAATGCTGTCGGCATTGAAAATCTCGCCACGGTTGTAGCGTTCGATGATTTCTTCGTCGTATTCATCAGCTTTGCCTCGCTGGAAGCTCTTCTGGATGCAGCGGCCAGAAGGAGTGTAGTAGCGCTGAACTGTAAGACGTATTTCGCTGGAGTCAGGAAGCATAATCGGGCGCTGGACGAGGCCTTTGCCGAATGTGCGTCGACCAACGACAAGTCCGCGGTCATTGTCCTGGATAGCTCCAGAGAAGATTTCACTTGAGCTGGCGGTAAATTCATCGACAAGTACTACGAGTGGAATATCGGTAAATGCGCCAGTCCCGTCGCTGAGGATGGTCGAGTCATCGTCTTCGTCACGGCCTTTGGTCATTACGATTTTACTGTATGCCGGAAGGAATTCGTTAGCCATGAGAACCGCAGGTTCCATGTAGCCGCCGCCGTTGCCTCGAAGGTCGATAATGAGACTTTCTGCTCCGAGATAACGCAACTGGCTGATTGCCTGGAGGAATTCGCCATAAGTGGTGCGAGAGAAGCGATTTACTTTGACGTAACCTGTCTTAGGGTCAATCATATATGAGGCGTCGACGGATGTCATAGGTATGTCGCCGCGGATAATGTCGAAGGTCATAGGCTTGGCAGCATTGGCACGTCGCACGGTAATAGTGACTTCAGTGCCTTTCTCGCCGCGCAGCATGTTTCGGACGTCTTCGTCAGAGATGTGGCGCTTGACAATGTCGATGGTGTCAACGGCGATAATGCGGTCGCCGGCAATAACGCCGACCTTTTCTGACGGGCCACCGGGGATGACTTCGACAACGCAGATGGTATCGTTAATGACCTGGAACTGGATGCCTATGCCGCCGAAGCTGCCTTCAAGTTCGCCGTTGACTTTTTCGAGGTCAGCGGCTGGTATGTAAGATGAGTGAGGGTCGAGCCTTTTAAGAAGCGACGGAATTTGAGACTCAAGCAGGCTGTCGAGGTCGATTTCGTCGACGTAATCGTTTTCAATGATTTCGTAGAGTCGGTTAAGTTTTTTCTGGAATTGACTCTGGCTACGGCCTCCAGCAAGGGCAAATCCAAGCCACATTCCACCCACAAGTAGCATGGCGGCAAAAAGTGGAAGCCATTTTGTAAGTTTATTATTGCTCATAAATTGTAGAAATAGGTGATAGGGTCATCATTTTGAGGTGTCGGCAATGTGGACACATTCGACTCCTGCGCGTTTAAGGATATCGAGTCCGTCAGTAATGCGATATAGCTCGTTGTAGACTACGCGTCGTATGCCGGCCTGAATGATGAGTTTGGCACATTCGAGACAGGGTGACGCTGTGACGTAGAGCGTAGCGTTGTCGCTCGAGTTATTGCTTCGGGCAACTTTGGTGATTGCATTAGCTTCGGCATGAAGCACATAGGGCTTTGTCG